>JAKAZJ010000113.1 GCA_021826565.1 Pseudomonadota bacterium
GCAAGCCTCCCCGGCGTCCCGCAGCAGCTTCACGACCGAGTTGAAGGACACGTCCACCACCCGGGCGATCGACTGCATGGACGATCCCTCGCACAGCATGGCGAGGATCTGGGCGCGCTTGGCGTTCGGAAGCTTGTTCATGTCCCGCATGATATGAACTTTTGTACTTAGCGTCAAGCACGAACTTCGGGATTCACAAAGGAAAGCGGCGGTGCTATGCACCGCCGCAGGAACCACTCCAGTTTCTTGAGCCACCACGAGCCGTCCTTCCCTGGCAGGGGTTGGGCGGCTCTTGCTTTTAGGCCGCCCCGCAGCGGTGCCCGATGACTGCGGTTAGACCGACCCTCCTACTCATGCTCCACTCCTCTCAGCGCCGATTCGCGGCGCGCTCTGTTCTTACCGATTCGGCGGCGCGCCCGTCAAGCGCTTACTCCGTAAGTTTTTGGCCTGCTTGCTTTCAAGTCCGGTAACATATATACTGGTGGCCAGTTAGAAAGCAGGAGGCACGCTATGCGCATTCGCAGCCCTGGTTATCCTGGGATTGGGCTCCAGGAGGCTCTCGGGTTCGCAGCGAAGATATTTGCGGTTAGCCGGCAGAATATGATCGACCGAGAGGCGGCCGCAAAAGACCTTGGATACCGCGGGATCACGGGGCAGTCTTCAAAGGTCCTGGCAGACCTCGCTCATTTCGATTTGGTCGAGCGCGCAGGCAAGGGAGGAGTGCGTCTTACTGATACCGCAGTCGCCATTCTCCATCCTCACGGTCAGGTCGAAGAACTCGAATCCCTGCGCCGAGCCGCCTTTTCCCCGACGCTTTTTGAGAGAATTCGGTCCCATTGGCCAGATGGTTATGTCTCTGAGAATGCGCTGCGCGGATATCTTATGCGCGAGGGGTTTTCTTCAGGAGCGCTCGTGCCCGCGATGAAAAGTTACTTGGAGACTTACCGGTTCCTCCAGGAAAAGGGTGCAACCGAAAGTCATCGACATAAGGCTTCTCAAGGACAAAATGCGGTCGCGGGCGCAATCAGCCCGGATGAACCGGGGCGAGATAGCGCCCCACCAGCGCCTGATTGGGGGGGGGCCAAGCCGCCGCCAATCGAGCAGCGATCCGAGGGAGTGCGACTCATGGAAGGGGAGCGTGTGGTCTTTGTCGAAGAAGGAGGGCCGACTCAGTACCTAAAGCTTGTGGCCAGCGGCACACTAGATGAAACCCTCTTGGAAGCGCTTGAGGACTACATCAAACGGCAGAAAAAGCGGCTCGCGCAGCCCAAGCAGCCAGATCTCAATTAGCCGACAAGCAAATGGGGCCTTACCGGCTCCATCTCTTTCTTGCCGCCTTCCGGGCAATCTCTGCCCGTTGCTCCGGGGTCAGCTTCTTCGCCCGCGCCGTGCCGCCCAGCTTCCCGAGCTGCGCCGCTGGGCTGGGCACGGGCGCTTCCTGTCGGTCGTCCGGCTCTTCGCCGGTCGCGATCCGCATGATATGGACCGCCCGGCCGATCACGTCGGCGGGACGCTTCTCGCCTCTGGGGCCTCGGGGCATTCCTCACTCCACGGCTGCTTGCCGGTAAGCATATAGCGGCTCCGAGGCGCCGCGTCAGCCCGTCTCACTCTTGGGATTTTCAAAGTGACGCACTACCGTCAAGCGGCTCGGGTTGCGTTGTGCGTCGCAACGCGCAACATCCCGCCATGCGCATCGCCCGTACGCTTCCCGAGCTTCACGCCGCCACCGCCGCCTTGCGCGCGGGCGGGCGCCGACTGGGTCTGGTGCCCACCATGGGCGCGCTGCATGCGGGGCATGGCGCGCTGGTCGCGGCCGCGGTGGCGTCCGACGCGGCCCCGGTCGCGTCCATTTTCGTCAACCCGCTGCAATTCAGCCCCACCGAGGACCTGGCGCGCTATCCGCGCGATGAGGCCGGGGACTTGGCGAAGCTGGAATCCTGGGGCTGCGCTCTGGCTTGGCTGCCCGACCTCGCCACCATGTACCCCGCCGAGGGCGCCACCGCGATCGTCCCGGAAGGCCCCGCCGAGGGCTGGGAAGGCGCTGCCCGCCCCGGCCATTTCCGCGGCGTGGCGACGGTGGTCGCCAAACTGTTCGGCCAGGTCGGCGCCGAGACCGCCTATTTCGGCGAGAAGGACTGGCAGCAGCTGCGCGTGGTCACGCGCATGGCGACCGACCTGCATCTGCCGGTGACGGTGATCGGGATCGAAACGGTGCGCGAGATCGACGGTCTCGCGCTGTCGTCACGCAACCGGTATCTTTCGCCGGCGGAGCGTGCCCAGGCGCCGGCGCTGGCGCGTGCGTTGCGGGCGGCGGCGGCGGCGCTGGCAGGTGGCGCGGCGGCCGGACCGGTGCTGGCGCGCGAGACGGCGGCGCTGACCGCGGCCGGTTTCGGGGTGGAGTATTTCGCCCTGGTCGATGGCCCAAGCCTGCGCGCGATCGAAGCCGCGACGCCGGGCGCGCGGCTGATCGCGGCGGCGCGGCTGGGGCCGGTGCGGCTGATCGACAATCTGGGCGTGGATTAGCGCGCCGCCAGATCGGGCGGGGTCGCCTCGGCGGCCAACGCCGCGACCGCAGCATCGAGATCCATCAGTTCCTGCGCCGCGCCCCCCAGGCGACGCAGCGCCACGGTGCGGGTTTCCGCTTCCTTCCGCCCCACCACCGCCAGCACCGGCACATGCGCCAGGCTGTGGGTGCGGATCTTGGCGTTGATCTTCTGGTTGGAGACGTCTTCGCGCACCGTCAGCCCGGCCGCGCGCAGCGCCGCGGCGACCTCGGCCGCATAGCCATCGGCGTCCGAAACGATGGTCGCGACCACCGCCTGCACCGGGGCCAGCCAGAGCGGGAAGCGGCCGGCATATTGCTCGATCAGGATGCCGAGGAAGCGTTCGAAGCTGCCGAGGATCGCGCGGTGCAGCATCACCGGGCGGCGGCGGGTGCCGTCATCGGCGGTGTATTCGGCATCCAGCCGCTCGGGCAGCACGAAATCCACTTGCAACGTGCCGCATTGCCAGTCCCGCCCGATCGCGTCGCGCAGGACGAATTCCAGCTTCGGGCCGTAGAAGGCACCTTCTCCGGGGTTCAGCGTGTAGGCGACGCCGGCGGTGGCGCAGGCCTCGCGCAGCGCGGCTTCCGCGCGATCCCACACGGCGTCCGCGCCGGCGCGGGTGGCGGGCCGGTCAGAAAATTTCACCACGAAATCGGTGAAGCCGAAATCGCGATAGATCGCGGACAGCAGTTCTACGAACCGTACCGTTTCGGACGCGATCTGCTGTTCCGTGCAGAAGATATGCGCGTCGTCCTGGGTGAACGCGCGCACGCGCATGATCCCGTGCAACGCGCCCGAGGGTTCGTAGCGATGGCACGCGCCGAATTCCGCCATGCGCAGCGGCAATTCGCGATACGACCGCACGCCCTGGCGGAAGATCTGCACATGGCACGGGCAGTTCATCGGCTTCAGCGCCAGCGTGCGATCCTCGTCCTCGACACGGGCGATGAACATGTGCTCGCGGAACTTCTCCCAATGGCCGGAGGCTTCCCATAACGCGCGATCCACCAGCTGCGGGGTGCGGACTTCCTGGTAGCCGGCCGCATCCAGGCGCCGGCGCATATAGGCCTCGGTAGTACGATATAATTTCCAGCCGTTCGGATGCCAGAAGATGCTGCCGGCGGCTTCCTCCTGGATATGGAACAGGTCCATCTCCTTGCCGATGCGGCGATGATCGCGGCGTTCGGCTTCCTCCAGCTGGTGCAGATAGGCATCCAGCTCCTTCTGGTCGCGCCAGGCGGTGCCGTAGATGCGCGACAGCATCGCGTTGCGGTGATCGCCGCGCCAATACGCGCCGGCCACCTTCATCAGCTTGAACGCGGGGCCGACATCGCCGGTTCCCCGCATATGCGGGCCGCGGCACAGATCGACCCAATCGCCTTGCGTATAGAGGCTGATCGGCTCGCTGGTCGGCAGGTCCTGGATCAGCTCCGCCTTGTATTTCTCGCCCTTGTCCTGGAAGAACCGGATCGCGTCGGCGCGGTCGATCACGCGGCGGCGGAACGGGGCGTTGCGGGCGATGATTTCGCGCATCTTCGCCTCGATCGCCGGGAAATCCTCTGGCGTAAACGGTTCGTTGCGCGCGAAATCGTAATAGAAGCCGTGCTCGATCGACGGGCCGATGGTCACCTGGGTGCCGGGGAACAGGGACTGGACCGCCTCGGCCAGCACATGGGCCGCGTCATGGCGGATCAGTTCCAGCGCGGCGGGATCGCGGCGGGTGACGAAAGTCACATGGGCGTCGGCCATGATTTCGGTGGCAAGGTCCACCAGCTTGTCGTCCAGTTGCATCGCCAGCGCGGCACGGGCGAGGCCGGGGCCGATCGCCTCGGCCACCGCGGTGCCGGTGACGGGGGCCGCGAAATGGCGCACGGAACCGTCGGGCAGGGTGATGGCGGGCATGGGCAGCGTGTCTCCGGGCTTTGCGGTGCGGTGTTTCTATGGCGAGACGCGGCGGGCGGAGCAAGGGTGCGCGATGGCCTTCATCCCACCGCCCGCCGCAGCGCCGCGGCCAGCGCCGCCGCCTCGGTGTCCGCGATGTTGGTGAACCCCAGCAACAGACCTTGCGCGCGCGCCGGCCCGAGAAACTGCGCCGACAGCGCCCCCGGCCCCAATCCCGCCGCCTCGGCGCGCGCGACCGCGCCTGTGTCCCAGCCGGCCGGCGTTCCCTCCGGGCAACGCGCCAGCAGATGCAGGCCGCCCGGCCCCGCCGTCAGCGCCAGGCTTCGCCCAAACGCCGCCGCAACCGCGCCGGACAACGCCGCCCGCCGCGCCGCATAGGCGCCACGCATCCGTTTCAGATGCCGCGCGAAATGCCCCTCGGCCAGAAACGCCGCCACCGCCGCCTGCTCCAGGCCCGGTGCCCCGTGGGCGAGCAGCAGCGACGCCCGGGCCAGCGCCGCTGCCAGCGCCGCCGGCGCCACCAGGTAGCCAAGGCGCAGCCCGGGGAACAGCGTCTTGCTGAAACTCCCAGCCAGGATCACCCGATCGCCCGCGTCCAGGGCTTTCAGGGCCGGCAGTCGCGGCCCGACATAGTGGAACTCGGCATCGTAATCGTCCTCGATCACGAACGCGTCGCGCCGGGCCGCCCAGTCCAGCAGCGCCTGGCGCCGGGGCAGGGACAACGCCACGCCGGTCGGCGCCTGATGCGCCGGTGTGACCACCGCCAGGCGCGCCGGCGCCGCGGCATCGGGCACGGCCATGCCCTCGGCGTCCACCGGCAGCGGCAGCAGCCGCGCCCCCGCCGCCGCCAGCGCCTGGCGGGCCAGGGGATAGCCCGGCTCCTCGCACCACACCGCCTCGCCGGGGCGGAGCAGCACCCGGGCCAGCAGCGCCAGCGCGCCCTGATACCCGGCGGTGACGATCACCTGGCCCGGCCCGCAGGCGACCCCGCGCGCGACCGCCAGATAGGCCGCGATCGCCTCCCGCAGCGCCGGCAGGCCGGCCGGATCGGGGTAGGTCAGCCCCGCGCCGCCGATCCGCCGCGCCGCGCGCGCCACCAGCCGCGCCCACAGCGCGCGGGGGAACAGGTCCAGCGCCGGCAGGCCCATGCGGAACGGCAGCACCCGGGGCCAAGGGGGCGCCACGGGGGACGCCACCGGGGGCGTCACCGCGGGCCGGTCACGTGACGCGGGCGAGGCGCCGATCCGCAACGCCGGCGCAACAACGGTGCCGGCCGGCCCGCGCGTCACCAGATAGCCTTCGCCGCCCAGCCGGGCGTAGGCGGCGTCCACCGTGCCCCGCGCCACCCCCAGCTGCGCCGCCAGCGACCGTGCAGACGGCAGACGCGCGCCCGGCGCCAGATGGCCCGCGGCGACGGCGGCGCGGATCCGCGCGGCCAACTGGTCCTGCAGCGGCGTCGCCTCGGTCCGGTCAATCCGCAGCTTCGGCGTCATGGCTCAGTCGAATACATGCTTCTTGGCGCTTCGCAATGGGCCATGGCCAGGCCACCCTGCGCGCCGCACCAAGGAGCCCCGCCATGCATGTCGAACGCCTCTCCCCGCCCGATCTCTCCCCGGACGCCTACCGCGCCATCCGCGCCGTGGAGGCCACGATCCGCGGCCACGGCCTGCCCGAGCGCCTGATCGAGCTGGTGAAGCTGCGCGCCTCGCAGATCAACGGCTGCGCTTTCTGCCTGGACATGCACGCGCGCCTGCTGCGTCACGCCGGCGAGCCCGAGCAGCGCCTGCACGTCCTGGCCGGCTGGCGCGATTCCCCGCTGTTCTCCCCGGCCGAGCGCGCCGTCCTGGCATGGACCGAAACGCTGACCCTGGTGGCCGCCAACCATGCGCCGGAGGCCGACTACGCGCCGCTGCGGGACCATTTCTCGGACCAGGAGATCGTCGATCTGACGATCCTGATCGGCGTCATCAACCTGTGGAACCGGCTGGCGATCGGGATGCGCTACGTCCACGATGTGGCGGACGCGCCATGACCGGGATCACCCTGCGCGAGGCCATGACGGACGGCGAAATCGCGGCCTGCTTCCCGGTGCT
>JAKAZJ010000114.1 GCA_021826565.1 Pseudomonadota bacterium
GAATCGCCGCGCGGCACGCTGTTCTACGCCGTGCACGTCGGCGCCGATGGGCGGCTCGCGCGGGTGAAGATCAAGTCGCCGTCCTATTCCAACTGGCGCGTATTCCCGTTCACCGTGCATGAGACGAACATGATGGATTACGCGATCAACGAGGCGAGTTTCGGCCTCACCATCGCCGGCTGCGCGCGGTAGGGGGCGGGCGATGGCGCTGTGGACCTTCTTCGGGCTGACGCAGGGCAAAGCGACGACACCCTGGCCGCGGCGTGGCGAGGCCGACGGGCAGGCGGGCGTGCTGGGAATGCCGCGCTTCGCCCCCGAGCACTGCCAGGAGGGCTGCGCCGCTTGCGCCGAAATCTGCCCGACCGGCGCGATCGCGCCGCGCACGGATGCGCCGGGCGGCATTGCGGTGGATTACGGCCGCTGCGTGGTCTGCCAGTTATGCACCGAGGCCTGCCCGACGGGCGCACTCAGCCCCTCGCATGACTGGGCCTTCGGCGTGCGCCGGCGCGAAGACCTGGTATGGGCGGAAACGCCGGGGCCCGCCGCCGCCCCGGCGCCCCGCCAGCGCGCCTTCCGCCGCAGCCTGCACATCCGCCATGTCGATGCCGGGTCCTGCAACGGTTGTGAGTCGGAACTGCAAGCCCTCAACAACCCATTCTACAACCTGCACCGGCTCGGCATCTTCTTCACACCCTCGCCGCGTTTTGCCGACCTGCTGCTGGTCACCGGCCCGGTCACCCACGCCATGCGCGCGCCCCTGCGCGCGACCTGGGAGGCGATGGCCGAGCCGCGCTGGGTGATGGCGATCGGCACCTGCGCCGTCTCGGGCGGGATCGCTGGCGGCGGCTATGCCTGCGGCAACGGGTTGGACGGCGTGCTGCCGGTCGATCTGTACCTGCCCGGCTGCCCGCCCAACCCGGCGGCGATTATCGCGGCGCTGCTGACATTCCAGGGACGGCTGCCGCAGCGCGTGCTTGGAGGCCGCCATGGCGAATGAGCTGCTGGCCCTGGCGGCGCTCCTGTGGGCCGCGGGCGGGGCGCTGGCGCTGACCGGGTACGGCATTGGCGTGGCGCGCGCCGCCCTCGGCCTCGGCGCGCTGGTGGGGATCGGCGCCGCGATCCTGGCACTGCCCGGGGGCACCGCGCCGGTGACTTTGCCGCTCGCCATGGCCGGGGAACATTTCGGCTTCCACATCGCACCGGAGGGGCTATGGCTGATGGGGTTCGGTCTGGCCCCCGCCGCCTTTGCCTGCTGGCTTGCCTCACCGGTCCAAGCGGGCCGACCAGGCTGGCTGGTCGGCGCCGCGTTCAGCCTGCTCGGGGCGCTCGGCGTGTTCGGGATGCAGAACGCCGGCGGCTTCCTGATCGCCTGGGAGGTGATGAGCCTGGGCGGGGCGGTCATGATCCTGGGCGAGCGGGTCTCGCTCGCCCCCGGCGTGCCGGTCTTGTTCATGCTCGGGCTGCTGGAGGTCGGTGCGGTGGCGTTGCTGATCGCCTTCCTCGCGCTGGTCACCGCCTCGGGCCATCTGTCCTTCGCCGGGCTTGCCGCCGGCGGCGCGGCGCTGCCGGGATGGGTCGGAATCGTAGTCGGCGTGCTGCTGGTAATCGGCTTCGGCGCCAAGCTCGGCCTGCTGCCGTTCTACGAGTGGTTCCCCGCCGCCTATGGCGCCGGCAGCGGCGCGTCCGGGGCGATCCTGTCTGGCGTCGTGCTGAACGCGGCGTTCTTCGCGCTGTCGCGCGGCGTGCTGGACTGGGTGGCGGGGCCGGGCGCGTACGGGCTCGGGATCTTCATCGTCATCGTCGGGGTCCTGAGCGCGATCCTGGCGGTGCTGTATGCGTTCCAGCAGGATGACTGGCGCAGCCTGCTGAGTTTTTCCTCGGCCGATAACGCGGCGATCGCGGTTACCACGCTGGGGGCTGCGTTGATGTTCCGCATGAGCGGCCTGCCGGCGCTGGCCGGGCTGGCCTGGACCGTATCGCTGCTGCACCTGGCCGGCCACGCGCTGGCGAAGGGCACGTTGTTCCTGACCGCCGACGGCGTCTATGCCGCCACCGGCCGGTATGAGATCCGCCATTCCCTGCTGCTGCGGCGCACCGCGTTCGTGTTCGGCGCCGGGGCCTTGTTCGCGGCGATGAGCTTGGCCGCGATGCCGCCGCAGGCCGGGTTCGTCAGCGAGTGGTTCGTGTTCCAGACCGTGTTCCAGGGCTTCCACCTGCCGGGCATGGGCGGGCGGCTGGTGCTGGCGCTGGCCGGCGCGGGGATCGCTTTGACCGCGGCGGTGGCCTTCGCCACCTTCGTGAAGCTGTTCGGCATCGGGTTGCTCGGCGCCGGCAACCATGTCTCCGGCCGCGTCGGCGCGGGCGTGGTGGCTTCGGTGGCGGTGCTCGGCGGATGCGTGCTTGCGCTCGCGGTCGGGATGCCGCTGTGGTTGTCGGCGCTGGCCGAGGCGGCGATGGGCCGGTTCGGCGTCGCGGCGCCGGGGCTGATGCATGATGGGCCGCTGCTGGTCCCGTTGACCGCCGGTTTCGCCTTCATCTCGCCCAGCCTGCTGGTGATCGTGATGCCGTTGCTGGCGCTGTTGCCGATTGCACTGCTGCTGGCCGCGCGCGCGGCGCATCCGGTGCGGCGCGCGCCGGTGTGGTATGGCGGCTCCGCACCCGACATCGCGCGCACCGCGACCACCGCGCTCACGTTCTCGAACGCGCTCCGCACTTTCTACAGCTTCGTCTATCGGCCGCGGGTGGAGACGAAACGCGAGACGGTGGGGCGCGAGTATTTCGTCACGCGGCTGAGTTTCAGCCACGAAGTGGCGCCGGTGTTCGGTCCCTGGCTGTTCGCCCCCGCGGTGCGGCTGGTGCGTGGCGCCTCGGCCCGGTTACGCGGATTGCAGTCGGGCCACCTCAATTTCTATCTTGGGCTGATCGGGCTGCTGCTCGTGATCATCCTGGCGCTCACCCTTGTTCCACGATGAAAGACAATGCAACGCATGTGGACCTATTTCTTCGTCGCGGTGTTCGGCCTCCTCGGTTGCTGGGCCCGCCTTGCGCAAGCAAGCCTGGTGCAGGCAATCTGGGGCAGCGATTTCCCTTACGCGACGCTCAGCATCAACCTGATGGGCAGCTTCCTGATGGGATTTCTGTTCATCGAGACGCTGGAACGCCTGACCCTGGCGCCGGCACTGCGCACCGGCGTGTTGACCGGGTTCATCGGCGGCTACACCACATTCTCCACGTTCCAGATGGAATGTCTGCTGCTGTTCGAGCAGGGGGAGGCGGTGAAGGCGTTCCTGTACCAGGGCCTGTCGCTGGTGCTTGGTCTCGGCTGCGCCTTCTTCGGCGCCTATATCGCACGCAATCTGTAGGGAGGCCGAGGTGGACGACGAAGTGATGGTCGCGCGCATCTACATCCACGAAGCAGACTACGGAAAGCGGAAATCGCTGATGCAGGAAGTGCTCAACATCCTGCACGACCAGCAGCGCATGCAGGGCGTGGTGGTGTTTCGGGCCATCGCCGGCTTCGGCGACAGCGGCGAGGTCCATGCGGCCGATATCCTCCGTCTCAATGTCGATCTGCCGCTGGTGATAGAGTTCTTCGACCGGCCCGAGGTGGTGCGCGCGGCGCTTGCGCTGCTCGATCCGCTGGTGCCGGCCGGGCACATCCTGCACTGGAGCGCCACGCGGCATGGTGGCCCGCCCGCGCGACCGATCGGCAGCAAACCTGGCGGCGACTGAGCGCCCCGCCGGCGCGGTTCTCTCCCGGAGGTCTCGGCCATGAAAGAGATCGCCCTTCCGACACAAGCGAAACTGACCAGCACGCTGGTGCCCGATCTATCGCTCAGCTATGGCCAGGTGGTCTGGGTGCTGGAAGCCGCGGGTTTCAGCGCGGGCGCGCCTGATATGACCTTTCAGCACTATATCAAATCGCTGCGCAAGATCGGCCTTCCGTTCCGGCGCGGCGAACCGGGTCTCGATCACGGCAGACTCGCGCATTACGCCTTCGACCACTTGATGGATCTCGCGGTGGCCCTGCACCTGCGGGTCTATGGCACGCTGCCCGATCCGGTGGCGGAAGGGCTGATCGCCGCGCGGGCGACGCTGCACGGATTTTACCGGCGCGCCTATTTGGAGCATGCGACCGGGCTAGGCGAACAAACCGAGGTGACCGCCCAGGGTCGAACCGGGTTCGCGATGCGTGGCGTCTGGCTCGATCTGCGGTTGCGCTATGCTGGCGGGCGCTGTCTGGGTTTCGGCCCGCCGCGGATTTTGTCTCCGTTCGAGGCGCTTCGGGTGTTCGCGACCGCCGAGGAGGCTGTGCGCACCCAGCCCCCCTTCAACCTGTCGGAGCTGGCGGTCCGGCTGGTGGCGGCGTCGCTGCGGTGCCCCGGGATGCGCGGGGTGCATCCGGCCCGGCGCGCGGTGGGACGATCGGCACCAGCGGCGGCTCCATCCCAGCCGTGATCGCATCCGTCGCGGGGATCCGGGCGAGCCCTATGACGGTGCCAGTCGCACGACGCTTGACGATTGCGGAACGGAGGCGATAGAGTTTCGAACTGACGAAAGGGGATGGGGTTCCCCGTGTGACCGCCGTTCGGCTGATGACCCCTGCAACGAGCGTGGAGGCACGCGATGCAGGTCGTCTGGTCGATCCACCGGGGCGCGCAAGGCACCGCTCACATCGCGGCGGGGGTGCTTTCCGCGAACTCCCTCGACGATGCGGTCTGGTATGATGCGGTGCGCCGGACGATTCTGGGCCTGGATCGGTTGCTACAGCGCTATTACGGCGTCGGCGCTTTCACTGACGATCCCGCGTGCCTGCTGCGTGTCGCGCCCGGAAGAGCGGCTACGACGGTGCGGCTGGTCGCCGACACGCGGCTCGCGGCGGGAGACCCAATCCTGGAACTGCATCTATGGAACGAACAACTGCCGCGCTGTCGTGGCGGTGACGGGCTGGGCTGGGCGGTGCGGTTCCGCACCATGCTCGACCATTCGCTTCGCTTGCTGGCGACGGAGATCGCGACCGACCCGGCCCTGGCCGACATACGCGCCTTGCGTGCCGATACCGCGTTTGTCACCCGGGGCCGCGGACGCAGGCTGGCGCGGATCGCAACAGCGTATGGCTTCGCCGCGCCGACAGGCGACGCCGATGGTACAGTGCGCCTGCACCGCCACCTGGGCGAGGACTTGCTCGTTTGGGCCCTTGCGCTTGCCTGCAATCCGCTCAGCCTGCGTGGGAAGCCCCTGCGGCGCGAACGCCACGAGCTCTGGATCTCGCACGACGAGCTGTTGCGCCGATATGGCGCTGCACCGGCGCGCGACGATCGCTTGCCGGCGTCGGTCATGGCCCGGAAGGCGGCTGCCTGAACGTCTGCGGCCGTACCTCATCCGGTCGCGTGAGGGTTGACGATTGCGGAACGGCCGGGCTACTCTGCGAAGCTGACGAAAGGGGATGGGGTTCCCCGTGTAACCGCCGTTCGGCTGATGACCCCTGTCACTATGATCGGACGCGCCCGCGCGCCCGGGGGAGGGACAGGCCGATGACGAGCGACACCTGGGCGCCGCCGCCGAGCGACCCCATCGAGCGATTGCTGGCCGATCCGCTGGTCCGCTTGGTGATGACGGCGGATCGGGTCGATCCCCACCGCCTTCGGGAACAATTACGAGAAACCGCCGGTCTCCGCCTTGCCCTGCGCCAGGCGGTCCTGGGCACGGCCGAGGTCGAGGTCAGCCTGGCGCCCGACGCTGCCGGCCCCTATCGCCCGGCGGTCGGCATCGCGCTGTTCAACGACCGCGGCGAGGTCTTCGTCGGCCGCCGGCTCGATCGTGCGCAGGACGGTTGGCAAATGCCACAGGGCGGGATCGAGCCGGGCGAGGTGCCATTGGACGCCGCGCTGCGGGAGTTGCGCGAAGAGATCGGCACCGACAAGGCCACGGTGATCGTGGAAAGCCGCAGTTGGATGCGCTACGAATTGCCCGCGCATCTGGTTGGCCAGGTCTGGGGCGGACGCTGGCGCGGGCAGCAGCAGAAATGGTTCGCGATGCGCTTCCGGGGTCAGGACTCCGAGATCAATCTTGCCACTCCGCACCCCGAGTTCGCGGACTGGCGCTGGGCGCCAGCCGCGTGGGTGCCGGAGCTGATCGTCGGTTTCAAGCGGCAGCTGTACCTCGCGGTCCTGCAAGAGTTCGGTCATCTGGCTACCCCCGATGGAACCACCCAAGATGCCGCCGGATCTCCAAGCTGACCGCAGCGCCCTGGATGAGGCGCTCGCCGACCTGCGCGCGCTCGCGCACACGGACCGCGGCGTGTTGGAGGCGATCGCCTGCGGCGCGGTCGCTGTTCCTCCGTTGCGGGCGCTCCTGTTCGCGCCGGAGCCCAGTGGGCTGTTCGCCCCTCGCTGTGCCGCCGTGGTGGCGCTGGCCGCGCTGGGGGCGAAGGACGTGCTGATCGACTTCCTGGCCGCCTCCCATCAGATCGCCGATCCGGTGAGCCGTGTCGGGACCGAAGCGGTGATGGACTGCGCGGCGCGCGCCCTGATGCGGTC
>JAKAZJ010000115.1 GCA_021826565.1 Pseudomonadota bacterium
TGCGGACGCCGGACCAGCTGGTCCCGGTGCGACCCGGATGCTTCGTGGTGCATCCGCGCGGGGAGCTGCACGAATACGTGAACGGCGCCACGCGCACCCTGCTGTTCCGGGTGCGGTACGGCGGCGACATGAGCACGCGCATCCGATCCTGGGACCGCAACCCGGATTGGCGCGCGCGGGCGGAGGATACGGCGTATTTCACACCCGGTTGACGCCGTTGCCGTGGTGATCCCGGCGCTGAACGCGGCGCGCGGGCTGGGTGCGGTGCTGGCCTCGGTGGAGGCCGCCGGAGAAATCCTGGTGGTGGATGGCGGCAGCACGGATGCCACGCCAGGCGTGGCGCGCGCCTTCGGGGTACGCGTGCTGGCGGCGCCGCGCGGACGCGGCGGCCAGATCGCGGAGGGGGTGGCGGCGACGTCCCGGCCCTGGCTGCTGCTGCTGCACGCCGACACGGTGCTGGCGCCGGGCTGGATGGCGGTGGCGGGCGCGCTGATCGCGGCGGGACCAGGGCGCGCGGGATATTTCCGGTTCGCGCTGGACAGCGCCGATCCGCGGGCGCGCTGGCTGGAACGCGCGGTGGCGTGGCGCTGTCGCGCGCTGGGCCTGCCCTATGGGGACCAGGGATTGCTGATCCATCGCGATTTGCTGGCGGCGCTGGGCGGGGTGCCGGCGCTGCCGCTGATGGAGGATGTGGCGCTGGCGCGCCGCATCGGGCGGGCGCGGCTGGTGGCGCTGGATGCGGCGGCGGTGACCTCCGCGGAACGTTGGGAACGGGACGGGTGGGGACGACGCTCGGCGCGCAACCTGGCGTGTCTGGCCGGGTGGTTCTGCGGCGTGTCACCGGCGCGTCTGGCGCGGTGGTACCGATGAAGGATACCGCGATCGTGTTCGCGCGCGCGCCGCGGCTGGGCGCGGTGAAACGGCGACTGGCGGCCGAGATCGGGGACCGGGCGGCGCTGCGGTTCCACACTGCGAATTTGTCGCGGCTGCTGCGGGCGCTGGCTCGGGACCGGCGGTTTCAGACGCTGGTCGCGGTGACGCCGGATCGGGCGTTCATCCGGCTGCCCCACGGCGTGGCGCGCATCGCGCAGGGGCGGGGCGATCTGGGCGCGCGGATGGCGCGCGCGCTGGCGCGGTTCCGGCGCGGGCGGGCGGTGCTGCTCGGCTGCGACATTCCGGACGCGGGTGCGGCGGATGTGCGCGCGGCGTTGCGCGCCCTGGGCCGGGCCGACGCGGTGTTCGGCCCGGCCGAGGATGGCGGCTACTGGCTGGTGGGGTTCGGGCCGCGGCGCGTGTTCCGGCCGTTCGCGCCCGTGCGCTGGTCCGGCCCGCACGCGCTGGCCGACACGCTGGCGCGGTTCGGGGCGCGGCGTGTGGCGCGGCTGCGGCAGCTTGCGGATGTGGATGTGGCGGCCGACCTTCAGGCTTCGTGATCCAACCCGATATCCAGCACGCGCGCGCTATGCGTCAGCCAGCCGATCGATATCAGATCGACGCCGGATGCCGCCACCGCCGGGGCCGTTTCGGGGGTGATGCCGCCCGACGCCTCGGTGATCGCGCGCCCGTCCACCAGGCGGACGGCCTCGGCCAGCATCGGCGGGGCCATGTTATCCAGCAGCACCGCGTCCACGCGCAGCTCCAGCGCGGCGCGCAGCTGGTCCAGCGTGTCCACTTCCAGTTCGATCTTCACCATGTGGCCGACGCCGGCCCGCGCCCGGGCCACCGCTTCGGCCACGCCGCCGGCGATGGCGACGTGGTTGTCCTTGATCAAAACCGCGTCATCCAGGCCGAAGCGGTGGTTCGATCCGCCGCCGACGCGGATTGCGTATTTCTGCGCGATGCGCAGCCCGGGCATGGTCTTGCGCGTACACACGATCTGCGCGCGATGCCCGACGATCGCGTCCACCACGCCGCGCGTGGCCGAGGCGATGCCGGAGAGGTGCCCCAGGAAGTTCAGCGCCGTGCGCTCGGCGGTCAGGATGCCGCGCGCGGGGCCAGCGATGCGCGCGATCACGTCGCCGCGGGCCAGGCGCGTCCCGTCATGGCAGGCGATCTCGGCGGTGATGGCGGGGTCGATCAGGCGGAACGCGGTCAGTGCGAAATCCAATCCCGCGACCACGCCGGGCTGGCGGGCGCGCAGCACGGTGCGGGTGCGCGCGTCGGCGGGCACGATCGCATCGGTGGTCAGGTCGCCGGCGCGACCGAGGTCTTCCAGCAGCGCGGCGCGGACCGCGGGTTCGATCATCAAGGCGGGGAGGGACGGGGTCATGGCGGGGCCTTTCAACGCACGGCCAACATGCGCGCGACGGCTTCGCGGGCGCGGGCGGCAAGTGCCGGGTCGATGGTGACTTCGTGGCGCATTTCTTCCAGCGCGGAGCGGATATTGCCCAGCGTGATGCGCTTCATATGCGGGCACAGGTTGCAGGGGCGGACGAAGGTGACATTCGGATTGCCGA
The DNA here is from genome assembly GCA_021826565.1 of Pseudomonadota bacterium. The sequence continues at coordinate 2,457 of JAKAZJ010000115.1, forward strand.
CGGTGATGTTGTCGGCCATGGAACATTCGGTCATCAGTACGACGCGCTGCGGCTGCTCGCGCGTGACATAGGCGGACATCTCGGCGGTAGAGCCGGCATAGTCGGCCTCGGCCACCACATCCGGCGGACATTCGGGATGGGCGAGCACGATCACGCCGGGGTGGTCTTCCCGCAGCGCGCGCACCTCGGCGGCGGTGAAGCGCTGGTGCACCTCGCAATGTCCGGCCCAGGCGATGATCTGCACGTCGGTCTGCTTGGCGATGTTCTGCGCCAGGTATTCATCGGGCAGCATGATGACGCGGCTGGCGCCGAGGGATTCCACGATCTTCTTCGCGTTGCCCGAGGTGCAGCAGATATCTGCCTCGGCCTTCACCGCGACCGAGGTGTTGACATAAGCAACCACCGGGACGCCGGGGTATTTCGCGCGCATCAGGCGGACATCTTCCGGGGTGATGGATTCGGCCAGCGAGCAGCCGGCGCGCAGGTCGGGGATCAGGACGGTCTTGTCCGGGTTCAGCAGCTTGGCCGTCTCGGCCATGAAATGCACACCGGCCAGGACGATGACTTTTGCCTCCACCGTCATCGCCTCGCGTGCCAGCGCCAGACTGTCGCCGGTGATGTCGGCGACGCAGTGGAAAATCTCGGGGGTCTGGTAGTTATGCGCCAGAATCACGGCGTCGCGCTCGCGCTTGAGGCGCAGGATGGCATCGATGTCGGGGGCGAACACGGGCCATTCGACGGGCGGGATCAGGTGGCGGATCGGTTCGTAGAGGGCGGCGGACATGCTGGATCCTTTGTGCTCATTATGAGCATTACAGGAGGGCGAAAAATCCGGCCGTCGCGGGCCGGGCGGGTTATACTTGGATTGAGTATAAGGCCGGTGTCAAGTGCCGTGCGCGGGTGAAGGTCGTGCGCATGTTGCCGATCATAGGTTGGGGTGAGCTCACCCCCGGTCATGGCCGGGGGGACGGGAAGGCGCGGCGGCCGGATCCGTCCGGGGGCCGCAGCGGATGCTGTCCGCCGGAGTTCGGCAATGGCGTGGGTCGTAGCTGAGTGTCCCGACCCCTACGCGGCCGCGCCGGCGACGAAGCCGCTGGCCCAGGCCCATTGGAAATTATAGCCGCCCAGCCAGCCGGTCACGTCCACCGCCTCCCCAATCGCGAACAGGCCCGGCACTGCGTTCGCCTGCATGGTTCGTTGCGATAACGCCGTGGTCGCGATGCCGCCCAACGTCACCTCGGCCTTGGCATAGGCTTCCGTGCCGGTCGGACAGACCTGCCAGGCGCGCAACGAAACTTCCAACGCGGCGAGATCGCGATCCGCCAGCGCCCCGATCGGGTGCCCCGCGGCGTCGGCCGGGAGGAACGCATCGGCCAGTCGTTGCGAGAGCATCTCGCCCAGCACGCTGCGCAGCCCCGCTTTCGGACGAGCCCGCTTCCGCGCGCGCAGGAACCCTTCGGTGGCCTCGGGCAACAGGTCGATCTGCACGGCCCCGCCTTCACGCCAGAACGAGGAAATCTGCAGGATCGCCGGTCCCGACAGGCCGCGATGCGTGACCACCATGCCCTCGGTGAACTGGATCCCGTTGCAGCGCGCAGCCACGCGGGCCGATACCCCGGCCAGGTCCGCGATCCGGGCGAACTCCGTCCCGCCCAGCAGCAGCGGCACCAGCCCTGGGCGGGGTTCGGTCAGCGCCAGGCCGAAGCGCCGCGCCAGATCGTGGGACAAGCCGGTGGCGCCGAGTTTCGGGATCGACAGGCCGCCGGTCGCCAGCACCAGCGCGGCAGCCTCGATCGCGCCGGCGTCTGTTTCCACGCGGAACCGGTCGCCGCGCGACACCGCGCCGATCCGCTGTTGCAGCCGGATCTCCACGCCGGCGGCGTCACATTCCGCCAGCAGCATTGCCACGATCTGCCGCGCCGAGCCGTCGCAGAACAATTGCCCCAGGGTCTTTTCGTGCCAGGCGATGCGGTGCCGCTCGACCATGTCCAGAAAATCTCGTGGCGTGTAGCGTGCCAGCGCGGAGCGGCAGAAATGCGGATTGGCCGACAGGAACCGCTCCGGGATGCAGTGCAGATTGGTGAAGTTGCAGCGCCCGCCGCCGGAAATCAGGATTTTCTCACCGACCTGGCGGGCATGGTCCAGCACCACCACCCGCCGCCCGCGCCGGCCGGCGGTCAGCGCGCACATAAGCCCCGCGGCGCCGGCGCCAAGGATGACGACATCGGTGCTGTGCATGATGCGGCGCCGAGACGCTACCCGCGCCGATACAGCTCCGGGCGCTGCCATTGCGGCGACAGGACACCTTCCTTCGCGCCGGCATGGGTGGAAGACCCGACGCCGTCGCGGGCCGCCCGCAGCGCGCGCACGCGGTCCAGCGAGACTTCGATCACGCCCATGCCCTCGGTGGTGGTTTCGTACAGAACGCCTTCGGGAGAGGCAAGCAAAGCCAGGCCCCGATCCTCCGGTGCGATCAGGTTCTGGGTGGAGGCGACCAGCGCCAGATTCTCGATCGCGCGGGCGTAGAGCAAGGTGCGCCAGCTTTCCCACAGCCGCTGCTTGGTGACGCCCGACGGCATGAAGATCAGCTCGGCGCCGTTCAGCGCCAGTGCGCGGGTGACTTCCGGCATATAGACCTCGGAGCACATCGCCAGCCCGACTTTGCCGTGCACGGTGTCGAACACCGGGTAGTCGTTGCCGGGGACATAGTCGAAATCCCAGTATTTGCCGCCGCGATACAGCCACGGGCCGTGCGGGTGGGTACGGCGATAGAGTGACGGCGCGCGGCCGTCGGGCCAGGCCATGACCACCAGGTTGTAAGCGGCGCCGGACGCGGGATCGATCGGCTCGATCGATCCGAACACGGCGTGGATGCGGTGGCGATGGGCGGCCTCGGTCAGCGCGGGGATGGGGTCGAAGGTCGCGGGCATCCGCCAGGGGCCGGGGTAGTTTTCCGGGAAACAGACGAAATCGGCGCCGGCGGCGGCGGCGCGCGCGATCCAGGCACAGGCGGCCTGGACATTCGCTTCGTCGGCGGGCGGCGCGATGGTGCGGGGCTGGACCAGGGCAATGCGGATCGGGGACATGGCGGCGTTTCCTGTGGTTGGGCGGAAGCGTCGCGCCATGTCCCCTATTGGGCAAGCCCCATTGGGACAAGCCCTATTTGGTCGTGCCGATCCCGCGCATGAACCGGTCCCTGATCCGCGCCGGATCGCGCTCGGTCGTGGCCTCGGGCCGGTCGGAGCCAATCCGCACCCCGATCACCCAAGGGCCGGGCGCGTGCAGCGCGTGGGCGACCATGGTGTCGAAATCCGCCTCATCCGCGGCCCACGCGCTTTGCGTCAGGCCCGACTCGCGGGCGATGCCGATCAGGTCGGACGTTTCCGACGCGGCCAGTTGCCCGCCGGTGATCTGATAGGCGCCGTTGTCCTGGATCACGATCACCAGATTCGCCGGGCGCTGCGCTGCCACCGTCGCCAGACAGCCAAGCTCCATCAGCAACGATCCGTCGCCTTCCAGTGCCACCACGCGCCGAGCCGGCTGCGCCAGCGCCACGCCCAGCGCGATCGGGATCGCAAGCCCCATGCTGCCCAGCATGTAGAAATTCTGCGGCCGGTGGCCGGCGCCCCAAAGCTCGAAATTGGCGAAGCCGATGCCGCCGATCACGGCTTCCTCGTGGTGCAGCTGCGCCACCAGGCGGCGGGTCAGGTCGGCGCGCGCCATCACTTTGGCGGCTGCGCGCGTGATCGGGTTGTTCGATACGAATGCCATCTGTGCCTCCCCCTTATGCCGCGAACACTTTGCCGCCGGTCAGCAGCGGGGACAGGATGAAGCAGGCGGGCATTCGGGTGGCCACGGCCTGGCGGATGGAACGATCCAGGATGAACTCCACCTCGTCCTCACGCGACAAGGTGTGGTGTTCCAGGGCCAGGGCGTCCAGGACCGGGCGCATGGTCTTGGCGACCAGCGCCTGGCCCTGGTTGAATTCGCCCAGCGTGCCGCGTTCCGAGACCATCATCAGGGTCGGGATCTGGAACGGCACGGGTAGCGAGGCGATCACGTTC
>JAKAZJ010000116.1 GCA_021826565.1 Pseudomonadota bacterium
TCTCCGCGATGATCGGAGAATACAGCGGGAAGACGCGCTCCACGCCCTCACCATAGCTGATCTTGCGCACGGTGAAATTGCTGTTGAGCCCCTTGTTGGAGCGCGCAATCACCACGCCCTCGAACGCCTGGACGCGGGCGCGCTCGCCCTCAACGACCTTCACCGACACGCGCACGGTGTCGCCGGCGGCAAATTCCGGCACGGCGCGGGCCGCGGAGAGGCGGGCGATCTCGTCGGCCTCGTAGGTCTCGATGATGTTCATGGCACGGGGTCCTTCGGTGCGGATCGGATTACGGCGCCGGCGCGCGGCTGGCAACCTGGGAGGATCGGGGGAGGGGGCGCAGCGCCCCCTGGGGTGACGTGCGGCGCCGCCGCGCCTCCGCCGATCCGCGCGCGCGCCCATAGATCGGGGCGGCGCGCGCGGGTGGCGGTTTCGGCCTGGGCGCGGCGCCAGGCGGCGATCGCGGCGTGGTTGCCGGACAGCAATACGTCGGGAACCGCGTGTCCGGCCCAGTCGGTGGGGCGGGTGTAATGGGGGTATTCCAGCAATCCGGCGGAGAAGCTTTCCTCATGCGCGCTGTCCGCGGCGCCCATGACGCCGGGCAGCAGGCGGATGGCGGCGTCCAACAGCACCATCGCGGCGAGTTCTCCGCCCGACAGCACGTAATCGCCGATCGAGACTTCTTCAAGCCCGCGCGCATCGATCACGCGCTGGTCGATCCCCTCGTAGCGTCCGCATAGCAGCACCACGCCGGGGCCGGCCGCCAACGCGGCAATGCGGACCTGCGTCAGCGGCAGCCCGCGCGGGGTCAGGGCCAGCATCGGGCGCGTATCGGCGACCGCTTCCAACGCGGCGTCCGCCACATCTGGCCGCAGCACCATGCCCGGTCCGCCACCGCAGGGCGTGTCATCGACCGAGCGGTGCTTGTCGGTGGCGAAATCCCGGATATCGGTCACCTCCAGCGCCCAGCGTCCGTCTTCGCGCGCGCGGCCGGCCAGCGAGTGTCCCAGCGGGCCGGGGAACATCGTCGGGAACAGGGTCAGGACCGAGGCGCGCCAGGTCATCGCGCGTCCCCATCGACGATGGCGGGCAGGACCACCACCAGCGTTCCCGTGGCCAGATCCACCGCCGGCACCGCGTCCCGGGTGAACGGGACCAGCAGCGGCGCGGCATCCGCGCGCGCCAGTTCCAGGCTGGCGCCGGCGCCGTAGTCATGCACCGCGGCAACCCGGCCCAGCGCGCCACCGGCCGGGTCCTGCGCGGTCAGGCCAACCAGGTCCGCCAGGTAGAACTCGTCCGCCGCCGGCGCCGGCAGGCGGTCGCGCGGGACCGACAGGCGCAGATTGACCAGACGTTCGGCCGCGTTGCGGTCGGCGACGTCGCGCGGGCCGGCGTCGGTGAGTTCGGTCAGCGCGGCCAGACCCTCGCCGCGCCAGGCCAGGGTAAAGCGCCGCCCGTCATCCGCTTGCAGCACGCCATACGCCGCCAGCGCCGCCGGCGGATCGGTGTAGCTGGCGACGTGCATCAGGCCGCGCACCCCATGGGGGCGGCCGAGCACGCCAAGCAGGACCAGCGCGGCGGACATGGGATCAGCCGGCTTCCTTCGCGGCGCGTTCCTGCGCCTTTTTCTTCGGCGCCGATTTCTGCGGCTGCTCGCGCCACGCCGGCATCGGCGCCAGCCCGGCCTTGCCCAGGAAGCGCGCTACCCGGTCGGTGGCCAGCGCGCCCTGGCTCAGCCAATGCTGGATGCGCACATCGACCAGCCGCACGCGCTCGGCGTGCTCGGCCGGAAGCATCGGGTTGTAGCTGCCCAGCTTCTCGATGAAGCGGCCGTCGCGCGGGCTGCGGCTGTCGGCCACAACGATATGATAATAGGGACGCTTCTTGGCGCCGGCGCGGGCGAGGCGGATTTTGAGGCCCATCGGTGTCGTAGCTCCTGTGGTGGGTGGATCAGAACGGCCGGCGCGGGCCGCTCTGGGTCATGGATTTGGGCAGCAAGGCCGAGATGCCCTGGCGCATCAGCCCCTTCTGGCCGAGCTTGTTCATGCGCTTGAGCATTCCGCTCATGTCTTCGTATTGCTTCAGCAGCCGGTTCACGTCCTGCACCGAGGTCCCCGAGCCGGCGGCGATGCGCCGCTTGCGCGAGGCTTTCAGAACATCCGGCGCGCGCCGTTCCTGCGGCGTCATGGACGAAATGATCGCCTCCTGCCGCTTGATCAGCTTCGGGTCCAGCTTCGCGTCATCCAGCTTGCCGGCAAGCTTTCCCGCCCCCGGCAGCATCCCCAGAATCCCCGATAGCGAGCCCATCCGGCCGATCTGACGTAGCTGCGCGGCAAGGTCTTCCAGATCGAACTTGCCGCGCGCCATGCGGGCGGCGACACGCTCGGCTTCCGCCTCATCCAGCGTTTCGGTGGCCTTCTCGACCAGGCCGACGATGTCGCCCATCCCCAGGATGCGGCCGGCGACCCGCTCGGGGTGGAATTCCTCCAGCGCGTCCAGCTTTTCACCCAGCCCGATCAGCTTGATCGGCGCGCCGGTGATGGCGCGCATGGACAAGGCGGCGCCGCCGCGGGCATCGCCGTCCATCCGCGTCATGACGATGCCGGTGACCGGCACGGCTTCGTGGAACGCGCGCGCAGTGTTGACCGCGTCCTGGCCGGTCATGGCGTCCACCACCAGCAGCGTTTCCGCCGGGTTGGTGGTGGCGCGGATGGCCTTGACCTCGTCCATCAGGACGGCGTCGATCGACAGGCGCCCGGCGGTGTCCAGGATGACGATGTCGAAGCCTTCGCGCCGCCCCGTCTCCATCGCGCGCTGCGCGATCTGCACCGGGGTCTGGCCGGGGACGATGGGCAGGCTGGCGACGCCCGCGCGCTCCCCGAGCTGCGCCAGCTGGAGCTGGGCGGCCGGGCGCTGCGTGTCCAGGCTGGCAAGCAGCACGCGCTTGCGGGCGCGGTCCTTCAGGCGCAGCGCGATCTTGCCGGCGGTCGTGGTTTTTCCGGAGCCTTGCAGCCCGACCATCAGGATCGGGATCGGCGCGGCGGCGTTCAGATTGAGCGGAACGGCGCCGGCGCCGCCCAGCTCCTCGATCATCACATCGTTGACGATTTTGACGATCTGCTGCCCGGGGGTGACGCTGCCGAGCACTTCGGTGCTCAGCGCGCGGTCACGGGCCTTGGCGATGAAATCGCGCACCACCGGCAGGGCGACGTCGGCGTCCAGCAGCGCCAGGCGGACCTCGCGCAACGCTTCCCCCACGTCCAGTTCGGACAGGGCGCCGCGGCGGCGGAGCCGGTCGAACACGCCGGAGAGCTTGTCGGAAAGGGCCTCGAACACCGGTTGCTCCAAACGAAAACGCGCCGCTGCGCGAGTCTTCGCGGAGCGACGGAGCCGCTGCCCGGAGGGCGGCGACCGAGGGGCGGATACGGGCCGGGGGGTGGGTTGTCAAGCGTGGGGAGACATCCGTGCCCGCACAGGCTTGCCCCGGCGTGCCGGGGACGGATCACGGCGGCACTATTCGTCGAAGACGATATGACTTATGATGCCTGTGGCTTGCGGGCGCGGATCCCTAGCTGCCCCGACCCAATCGACAGGAGGAACGAATGCGCCCTCAGTGGCTACTCGCCGTCGCATTGGCTTTCGCGCTTGGCGGCTGCGCCCGCCTGGCGAGCAACCAGGCCGCATCCGAACCCGCGCCGGCCAGCGCGGAACCGGCCGCACCCGCGGCCGACCAAAGCCGTCCGGTGGTTTCCTCTGATGGGTTCAAGGGCGAGATCATCGGCTACCCCGCCCCCGGCAGCAAATTCTCTCGCGTCGCGATCGGGATGCCGATCCGCGAGGTCGAGGACCGGATCGGCTCACCGAGCGACACCGCCGCGCACATCACCGGCAAGGCGTTCATTCCGTTCTACTTCGGCGGCGATACCTCGATGACCGAGCTGTTCTACAAGGGCGAAGGGCAGCTGAGCTTCACCCCGGCGAATTTCGGCAGTTCTGACCTGCGGCTGGAACGGATCATCGTGAATCGCAGCGAGGTCGGCTACGCGCATTGACCGCTATGGGCGCCGCGGGCGACCAGAGAGTGAAGGCGTTGACCGGCCCGCCCGACCAGGACCCACAGGACCGGCAATGGCAGTACCCCATCGCGTTGGGGGCACCGGTTACGTGAAGTTCGACCGCGCCGCAGAAGCAGGCACCGGTGTTCGAACCGCTCACGGCATTCTCCCCTATTTTATACGCCGCCGAAAGATACTATCGGCGGTTGCGGTCGGCGCGGGAACCCCCGGCGGCTTCATACCCCGGCCCGGTTGCCTTCGCGCGCCGTCGCCAGCACATCCAGGCGCCGCGCGATCGCCGGCGCCGGCGTCACCGCCGGCATCGCCGCCAGCAATTGCCGCGTGTAGGGATCGGCCGGGGCGGCGAACAGCGTGTCGGTCTCGGCCAGTTCCACGATCTTCCCCTGCCGCATCACCGCGATCCGATGCGCGACGTGGCGCACCACCGCCAGATCATGGGTGATGAACAGATACGACAGGCCCAGCTGCTCCTGCAGATCGCGCAGCAGGTTCAGCACCTGCGCCTGGATCGACACGTCCAGGGCAGAAACCGGTTCGTCGCAGACGATCAGATCCGGCTCCGCCGCCAGCGCGCGGGCGATCCCGATCCGCTGGCGTTGCCCGCCCGAAAATTCGTGCGGGTACCGATCCGCCTGCGCCGGCGCCAGCCCCACCAGCCCGAGCAATTCGGCGACCCGCGCGCGCCGCGGTGCCGCCGCGCCGGGGCGGTGCAGCCGCAATGGCTCGGCGATGATCTCGCCCACGCGCTGGCGCGGGTCCAGCGAGGCGAACGGGTCCTGGAACACGATCTGCATCCGCCGCCGGAAATGCCGCAGCGCGGCGCCGGACAGCGCGGTGATGTCGGTGCCGTCGAACACCACCCGCCCCGCGGATGGTTCGATCAGCCGCAGCACCAGCCGCGCGGTGGTGGATTTGCCGGACCCGGACTCGCCCACGATCCCGAGCGTCTCGCCGCGAGCGAGATCGAACGAGATGTCATCGACCGCCGCCACCTCGCCCACCTGGCGGGCCAGGACCAGGCCGCGGCGGATCGCGAAGCGGCGCGACAGATGCACGGCTTCCAGGAGCGCGCTCATGCAGCAACCGGGACGCGGCGGCATAGCGCGCGATGGTCGGGGGTGAACCGATGGAGTGCCGGCGGGGCGGCGGCGCAGGCGGGTTCGGCCAGCGCGCAGCGCGGGTGGAAACGACAGCCTGCCGGCATCGCTGCGGCGGTCGGCACGTTGCCCTCGATCGCCAGCAGGCGGGTACCGCGCGCCGCGGCGGCCGGGGCGGAGCCGATCAGGCCCAACGTGTAGGGGTGCTGCGCGTCGGCGAACAACGCGGCGGCGGGGGCCTGTTCGACCACCTGGCCGGCATACATGACCGCGACCGCGTCGGCCATGCCGGCGACCACGCCAAGGTCGTGGCTGATCAGCAGCAGCGCCATGCCGGTCTCGCGCTGGAGCGATTTCAGCAGTGCCAGGATCTCGGCCTGGACGGTCACGTCCAGTGCGGTGGTGGGTTCGTCGGCGATCAGCAGATCGGGGTGGCACACCAGCGCCATGGCGATCATCACCCGCTGGCGCTGCCCGCCGGAAAGCTGGTGCGGGTAATCGTCGAAGCGGCGGGCGGGGTCGGGGATGCGCACGCGCTCCAGCGCCGCCACGGCGCGGTCGCGCAAGATACGGGCGGGGACGCCGGGTTCGTGAGCGGCGATCGCCTCGGTGATCTGCGCGCCGATCGGATGCGCGGGATTGAGGCTGGTCATCGGCTCCTGAAAGATCATCGCGATGCGCCGGCCGCGCAGCGCGCGCAGGGCGCGCGGGGGGAGGGTCGGCAGCTCCTGGCCGTCGAAGCGGATGGAGCCGGCGGCGATACGGCCGGGCGGCGGGACCAGGCCCATGATGGAGAGCGACAGCATGGATTTGCCGGAGCCGGATTCGCCGACGATGCCGAGCGTGCGGCCCCGCTCCAACGTGAGGTCCACCCCGTCCACGGCGGCGACGTTGCCGGGGAACACGGTGCGCAGACCGGTGATGGAGAGGAGGGGGAGCATCCGGGCCATGTGCGGGGCGTGCGGGCTGGGCGTCAAGCACAGCGTGGGCTCCGGGGCGGCGCAGGCAGGTGACACCCGGGGTGGGGGTGCCGCGCGGCTTCGGCCTGGCCGGTTTGCGGTTGCCGCCAGGGGTATCGCGGTGCTCTGCCGGTCGGGGGGGGCCGCTTGCCGCCGTCGCGGCCCGCACCACGCGCGATAACGGCCAGGGGGCGCTGTTTGTTCCTATATCGCAACATTTAGGATGCGCGTTTTCCCCCGCTGGATCAGACGGAATTTTCCGCGGGGTCCCCGAGGGCGGGTTCGGTGCCGGATTCCGTGCCGGGTTCGGGCGCGGGTAGCGCCGCGCGTTCGGCGCGTTCGGCGCGCAGCCGCGCCTCCAGC
>JAKAZJ010000117.1 GCA_021826565.1 Pseudomonadota bacterium
GCTGATATCGATCGCGGCGATCCGCGCATGGGCGTGCGGGCTGCGCTTGACCTTGCCCCAGATCATGCCGGGCAGCGTCATATCGGCGCCGAACGCGGCGCGGCCGGTCACCTTGTCCACCCCGTCCGGACGCACCGGACGGGTGCCGACGACCTTCAACTCGGATTGCGGAATGATGTAGTTCATGCGGCCCTCGCTTCGCCGCGCAGCTCGGCGGCGGCGTCCATCACGGCGCGGATGATCTTGTCGTAGCCGGTGCAGCGACAGAGATTGCCGGCGAGCCAGTAGCGCGCCTCCTCCTCGGTCGGGTTGGGATTTTCATCCAGCAGCGCCTTGGTCGCGACGATGAAGCCCGGGGTGCAGAAGCCGCATTGCAGCGCCGCGTGCTCCAGGAATTTCTGCTGCACCGGGTGCAGCTTCTCGCCATCGGCGATGCCTTCCACCGTGGTGATGGTGCTGCCCGCGGCTTCTACCGCCAGCACCAGACAGGAACAGACCATCTTGCCGTCGAGGATCACGGTGCAGGCGCCGCAATCGCCCGAGGCGCAGCCTTCCTTGCTGCCGGTCAGGTTCAAGGTGTTGCGCAGGACATCGAGCAAGGTCTCCTGCGTCTCGCACAGGAACTCGACCGGCTCGGTGTTGATGGTGGTGGTGACGTGATGCTTGCTCATGGTCTTCAGTGTCCCTTCACCGCGCCGCCTTTAGCGCGCTCGAATGCGATGGCGGCGGCGCGGCGCGCGAGCACGCCGGCCACCTTGATGCGGTATTCCACGGTGCCGCGCTTGTCGGAGATCGGCTTGCACGCCGCCCGCGCCGCGGCGTCCAGAGCGGCCAGGGTTGCGGCATCCAGCCCATGCCCGACCAGGGCCGCGGCGGCGTCGCCCACCAGCAGGACCGTTGGCGCCACCGCGCCCAGCGCCACGCGCGCGGCGGTGCACACGCCGTTCGCGTCCAGCGTCACGTTCACGCCGCAGCCGACCACCGCGATATCCATCTCGGTGCGCGGAATGAAGCGCAGATAGGCGTCGGCGCTGCGCGCCGGGCGGGCGGGCAGGGTGATCGCGCGGATGAATTCGTCCTTGGCCAGCGAAATGCGGCCGGGGCCGGTGGCGATCGTTTCCACCGGTGCGGTGCGCTCGCCCTTCGATCCGACAATGATCGCCTGCGCCCCGGCGGCCACCATCGCCGGCACCGAGTCGGCCGCCGGCGAGGCGTTGCACAGATTGCCCGCCAGCGTGGCGCGTCCCTGGATCTGTTCGGAACCGATCAGATCCATCGCTTCCACGACACCCGGCCAGGCCGCCTTCAGTGCCGCATGCGCTTCCATGGTTGCGCCCGACGTGGCCGCGCCGATGGTGAAGCCGGCCGCGGCGCTGCCGCTGATCCCCTTCATGCCGGGGATATGCTTGGTGTCCACGATCAGCTCGGGCCGCAGCCGGCCGGAGCGGAGCTGCACCAGCAGATCGGTGCCTCCGGACATCGGCTTGGCCAGCCCGGACGCGCCGGCGAGCAGGGCGACGGCCTCCTGGATGGAGGTGGGCGCGGCGTAATTCAGACTTGGCATGTTCGCTCCTGACGGTGCGCGCGGCGGGTTCTGGCCGGCGCGTTGCGGCCCTGGGCCGGGCGGGATCGGGCCTATTCTACCGCCCGGAAGGCGGGGTGGGTCAAGGCGCCGCCGGACGGTCGTGTCGCAGTTTGAAAATCGGCGCCGGCCCGCACCCCCACGCCGACTTGCTTTTCAAACTGCGACGCGACCCGCCGGACCCAGCGCGGCGGCGAGCCCGAATTCTCCCGGCAGGCCGCCGCGCGGGAACAGCCGCGTGACATGGCCCATCTTGCGTCCCGGTCGCGCCTCCGCCTTGCCATACAGATGCGGGATCAGCCCGTCCTCGGCCAGGATCGCGGGCCATAGCGCCAGGCCTTCCGGTCCGACCAGGTTGCGCATCACCGCATCGGAATGGCGCCCGGCGCCCGGCAGGGGCAGGCCGGCGACGGCGCGGATATGCAGCTCGAACTGGCTGGCGGGGCAGGCATCGATGGTCCAATGGCCGGAATTATGCGGCCGCGGCGCGATCTCGTTGACCAGGACCCGCCCGTCGCGATCGAGGAACATCTCGACCGCCAGCAGCCCGACCAGGTCCAGCGCCTCGGCCAGTTGCCGCGCGATCGCGCGCGCTGCCGCCGCCGCCGCGTCGGGCACGCGCGCGGGCGCGAGGGTCAGGTCCAGGATGCCGTCGCGATGGCGGTTTTCCACCGGATCGAAGCAGGCGATCGCCCCGTCCGCGCCGCGCGCGACGATCGCGCTGAGCTCGCAGGCGAAATCGACGAAGCCTTCCAGAATCAGCGGCTTCGGCGCCAGGGCGGCGAAAGCGGGGGCAAGGTCCGCCGGCGAGCGCAGCCGCGCCTGGCCCTTGCCGTCATAGCCGTAGCGGGTGGTTTTCAGCACCGCCGGCAGCCCGAGTCGCGTCGCCGCGGCGTGCAGCTGCTCCAGCGTCTCCACCGCTTCCCAGGGGGCGGTGGCGATGCCGGCGCGGTTCACGAAGGTTTTTTCCGCCACCCGGTCCTGGCTGATCCGCAGCACCGCCGGGCCGGGCCGGACCGGTTTCAGCGCGGCCAGCAGTTCCAGCCCCTCGGCCGAGACGTTCTCGAACTCGAAGCTGATCACATCCACCGCGGCCGCGAAGTCGCGCAGCGACGCCGGATCCGTGTAATCGCTGAGCGTGACGCCGGCGGCGACCTGGGCGGCGGGGCTATCGGCCTCGCGCGTCAGGATATGGCAGCGATAGCCCAGGCGCGCGGCGGCCAGCGCCGACATCCGCCCCAGCTGGCCGCCGCCCACCAGCCCGATCACCGCGTTGGGCGCCAGCGGGAATGCCTGCGGGAATGCCTGCGGGAATGCCTGCGGGAGCGGTTGGGTTGGGAAGGGTCGGGTCACGCCGGGTCTTCCGCCAGATCGGGGACAGACGCGGTCTGCGCGGCGCGGAACGCATCCAGCCGCGCCGCCAGGGCGGGGTCGGTGCCGGCCAGGATCGCGCAGGCCAGCAGGGCGGCGTTGATCGCGCCGGCGCGCCCGATCGCCAGCGTGCCCACCGGGATTCCGGCCGGCATCTGCACGATCGACAGCAAGCTGTCCTGACCGCGCAGCGCCTGCGATTCCACCGGCACGCCGAGCACCGGCAGCGCGGTCCAGGACGCGCACATGCCGGGCAGATGCGCGGCGCCGCCGGCCCCGGCGATGATCACCCGCAGGCCCCGGCCGCGCGCTTCGGTGGCGTAGGCGCGCAGCCGGTCCGGGGTGCGATGGGCCGAGACCACGCGGGCTTCGTGCGCCACGTCCAGTTCGGCCAGGATCGCCGCGGCGTGGCGCAAGGTCGGCCAGTCCGACCGGCTGCCCATGATGATGCCGACCAGCGGCAACCCAGCCGGGGGCGCGGTCACGCGATGTCGTCCGGGATCAGCCGGCTCTCCAGCCACGAGATTTCGTCCTTCAGATGCAGCTTGCGCTTCTTCAGCCGCTGCATCTGCAGCTGGTCGTAGCGCGCGTTCTCGGTCAGCCGCGCGATGACGGTGTCCAGATCGCGGTGCTCGCTGCGCAGTTCGTGCAGCTTGCGCGTCAGGGTGTCCTTGTCGGTCAGCATTGCGCCCCTATAGCACGGCCCTGATCCAGGTGTAGCCGGTGCTTGCGCCGCGGCTTGATCGGCGCCATGTCTTGCGGGCGACGGTCCGGCGAAGGAGCGTCCCTACGGGCGTCCCCGGCGTGACCCTCGTCCGGCCCCCAAGCGGGGGACCGGCCCGCAATCCTGCTGGAGAGCGATCGCACATGAGCCTGGATTCCCACATCGACCAGCTCCGTGAACGCCATGCCGCGCTAGAGGCGCGGATCCACGACGAAGACCAGCGACCGCGTCCGGATACCGACGCCCTGACCCGATTGAAGATCGAGAAGCTGCATCTGAAGGAACAGATGGAGCGGCTGCGAGCGCCCGCCGGCTGAGGCCGGCTGACGCGGGTTAGTCCGAAGGCGGGGCCGCGCGGCTCCGCCCGCCGGTCATCCCGGCCACCACCGCATCGCGCAGCGCCGGATGCAGCGCCGGGGTCGCGGCGACGATCTCGCCCTCGGCGCGCGGGTCGTCCCCGCCGGCGGGATCGGTGACATAGCCGCCCGCCTCGCGCACCAGCACCATGCCGGCGCCGATGTCCCAGGGCTTCACCCCCAGTTCCCAGTAGCCATCGAACCGTCCGGCGGCGACCCAGGCAAGGTCCAGCGCCGCCGCACCGAAGCGGCGGATGCCCGCCACCCGCGGCATCAGCCGCGCCATGGTGCGCGAAAACGCGATCCGATTCGCCGCCGTCACCGCCGCGAACGGAATGCCGGTGGCAAACACCGCTTCGCGCAGCTCGCGCCGGGCCGAGACGCGCAGCCGGCGTTCGTTGACGAACGCGCCGCCGCCTTTCTCCGCCCAGTACATCTCATCGCTCGCCGGCGCATAGACCAGCCCCGCGACCATCTCCGACCCGCCGCCTTCCAGGCGCTTTTCCAGCCCGATGGAAATCGCCCAATGCGGGATGCCGTGCAGGAAATTGGTGGTGCCGTCCAGCGGATCCACCACCCAGCGCCAGGTCCAGCGTTCCGAGCCGGAAGCGCCCGATTCCTCCATCAGGAACGAATAGCCCGGCCGCGCCTTGCCCAGTTCCTCGCGCAGCGTGGCCTCGGCGCGCAGATCCGCCTGCGAGACGAAATCGCCCGGCCCCTTCATACTGACTTGCAGCTGCTCGACCTCGGCGAAATCGCGCAGCAGGCGCTTCGATGCCTTTTGCGCGGCATTCGCCATCACGGTCAGGTGCGGGGACAGCCGGAACGCCAAATCCCTAGCCCCTGGAGCGTTCGACGTAGCTGCCGTCTTCGGTCTTCACCACGATCCGTTCCCCGGTTTCGATGAACGGCGGCACCGACGTCTTCACGCCGTTCGACAACCGCGCCGGCTTGTAGGACGAAGCCGCGGTCTGGCCCTTCACCACCGGGTCCGCTTCCACCACCTCCAGGACCACCGTGGCCGGCAGATGGATCGCGACCGGGTCGCCTTCCACCAGATCGACCGTGACCGCCATGTTGTCCTGCAGGAACGGGGCGGTTTCGCCCAGCAGCGCCATCGGGATATGCGTCTGCTCGAAGGTTTCCGGGTCCATCAGGACGATGTTGTCGCCGTCGGTATAGGAGTACGTGTAGTCCTTCTCGTCGGTGGTCAGGCGTTCCACGGTATCGGCGGTGCGCCAGCGTTCGTTGGTCTTGTTGCCGGATTTCAGGTCGCGCATCTCCACCTGGATGAAGGCGCCGCCTTTTCCGGGGGTGATGATCTGCTGCTTGAGCACGGTCCAGCGGCGGCCCTCGTGCTCGATGACCTGACCGGCGCGGATCAGGTTGGCCTGCTGTTTCATGCTGCGGGTCTCGGGAGCGGGTTCTGGGGAAGGCGGGCTTCTAGCCCGGGGTTGGCCCAGGAGCAAGGCGAGCGGGGAAAATGAGGGGCGGGTGGCGGCTGCGGCCGGCTGCCGCGCGATGCTAGAACCATCGGATGGATGCCCTGACGCTGTTCGGTCTGTTCGCGGTTTCGGCGATGCTGGTGTGCTACGCGCTGGAACACCGCAGCCACTGGTTCGTGCTGTTGTTCGCCGCCTCCTGCGCGCTGGGGTCGGCGTACGGGTTTCTGCAAGGCGCCTGGCCGTTCGGGCTGGTGGAGGCGATCTGGTCGGTTGTCGCGCTGCGGCGCTGGCGCCGCGCGCGCGCTTGATCTGCGTCAATGCCCGCCGCCTGCCCGCCGCGCAGCCTTGGACCTGGAACGAAGCCAGGGAGACGATCATGCGCTTCAGCGACATCCTCGTGGTGCTGGACCCGACCGCGGCGGCCGATCCGCAGCTGGCGGTGGCGCTGGCGCTCGCCGCGCGGCACGGCGCGCGCGTCACCGGTTTCTGCCCGCTCGATCTGATCGAGACGCCGCGCGCGGCGTTCGCCCTCGCCGGCTACAGCGAGGCGATGATCGCCGAGCAGGAGCAGCCGAACCCGATCGTGCCGCCGACCCGGTCCGAGGCCATGTTCCACGCGACCTTGGCGGCCGCGGCGGTGGACGGGATCTGGATCGGTGGCGCCGCCGATCCGCCCGCGGCCCTGATCCGCCTGGCGCATCACACCGACCTGGTGGTGTTCCGCCAGCCCGACCCGGCCAACCCGCGCGCCGCGCGGACCGGGGACCTGATCGAGCAGGTGTTGCTGCAATCGGGCCGCCCGCTGCTGCTGATCCCCTATGCCGGGCGGTTCACCGCGCTGGGGCGCAACGTGCTGATCGCCTGGACCGAAACCCGCGAGGCCGCCCGCGCCGTGCATGACGCCCTGCCGCTGCTGGCCGACGCCGCGCTGGTCACCGCCCTGACTCTGCTGGCCCCGTCCCAGGCTGGCCCCGACGCCACCCC
>JAKAZJ010000118.1 GCA_021826565.1 Pseudomonadota bacterium
GCGATGTCGGCGATGGACCGGAACAGCACCAGCGCGTCGTCCTTGGACGGCAGGAACCCGCGGCGGCGCCAGAACGCGGCCGCCGCGTCATCGACGGCATTGACCACCAAGGCGCGCCCGCCGATCAGCGCGGCGCCGCTCACACTCCGGGCGAGCGCGTGGTTGAAGAGTCCAGTGCCGATCCCCCGCCCGACCCAGGCCTGATCGGTGGCAAGCTGGCCGAGCAGAATGCAGGGCACCGGGTTCGGCGGCTGCCCGGTGCGGATCGAGCGTGGCAGAGCGGCGGGGACGATGGCGGTCGGCGCCAGGCCGTAATAGCCGACGATACGGCCCGCCACGTGGACCACCATGACTACCGTAAACCCCTTCTGCTGATTGGCCAGCGCCCGGGTCTTCAGCCAATGATCGAGCGAGGGCTTGCCGCAGGAGAACTGGGTTACGTCGTGGCCGGGATTCAGCAGTTCGGGGGCGGAGAGCGGCGGCTCCGCCATCAGCGCTTCGCCGCACTCTTCTCCCACGGCGCCTTGCGACGGAGGGACGCCACCATCTCCGGAACGGGAGTGGCGGGGGCGGAGATAGCCTGAACGAACGCCTCGAAGCCCTCCGGGGTCATGCGGAGCAGCGTGCTTTCCATGAGGACCTCCTCCGCGGCCCGTACCGCCGCCTCCCGCACGAAGTCGGTCCGCGACCGGCCGCGCAGGTGCGCGGCGCGGTCGATGATGGCGATGTCGCCTTCCGGGAGGCGCATCGAGAGCGGATGGTCTTTGCGTTTGGTCGCGCCCGTCATGGTGGTCCCCTTCGCAATGGCGCGAATGTAGGAGACTGTAGCGCGTTTTGCAATACGCAACGCGCTGCTGCCCGATCTCCCAGGCGCGGTCACTCCGACCCGGCGATGGATGGCTGATCTCCGTGGCGTTCCCGGCTGGACGGCGACTGTTCTGGATGTCGCGGCGGCTTATGCGGCGCGGCCGGTGGCGCCTTGTGCATGGGAGCCCGAAACGCCCGGTCGCTGGCAATGAAGCGTTCGACGATGATCGGCACCAGCTTCTCGACGGTCGGCGCCTCGGGCAGCCCGTCCTGTGCCGCAATGGCGGCGGCGTAGTCGCGGATCAGCGCGTCCAGCGCCGCAGTGAACGTGATGGTGCGCTTGACCGGCCGATCGTCCGGCAGAGGGCCGATGCGGAGTTTCGCCACCGTCCTCCTCCTCACCCGCCCCCATAGGGCCGCAGCACGATGTCGCGGTTGACCATCACGTCGAGCGGGAAGCCCGGGCGCACGGTCAAGGTTGGCTGGACGCCAAGATCCCGCGAGACGATCGACTGCCCGGCCTGGTTAGCGGCCTGATCGGCGCTCTGGCCGAGCGCGATGATCACGTTGCCCGTCCCGGTGCCGCCGACCACGTTGTTGGTCGCGAGCGCGCTGGAGACGCCGAGCAGCGAGGACAGAGCCACGCCGCGCAACAACCGCCAGAAATGGTAATCGACACTGTCCTCGAGCCCGGCATAGCCCTGGGTATCGGCGCCCGGCAGGTTGTCGAGCACCACAGAACTGCCGTCCGGCATGATCAGCCGCGTCCAGATCAGCAGCACCCGTGACTGGCCGTAGGCGACGACGCTGTCGTATTTGCCGATCAGTTTCGCGCCCTGGGGGACCAACAGGTAGCGGCCGGAGATGCTGTCATAGACGTCCTGCGTCACCTGGGCGATCACCTGTCCCGGCAGGTCGGAGTTCAGGCCGGTGATCAGCGCCGCCGGGATCACGGTGCCGGCCATCAGCTCGTAGGGGCTAAGCGGCGTCTGCAGCCGGTCCGGCGAATAGATTGCGCGATCGACCGGAGTGTTCAGGAACGCCTGCTTGGCGTCCTGCTGGTTTTGGTCGCCATGCGGCCTGGCGAGTGCGCCGTTACCGCCCGCAGGACCGGGAGCCGGCTGGCTGGCCGGAACGGCACCTGACGCGGTGCCGGTGGCACCTTTGGTGCCACCGGTGTTTGCCGCCACGGTAAAGAACACTCCGGCGTCGGCTGCCTGCGCGCGCAGCCGCGCCGCGGCCTGGTCCGCGCCGTTCGGTGGTGGCGCGAAGGCGGTGGGCGCGCCTTGGCCCAGCATCGGCCGGCCGAGGTCACCCGGCAGCGGCGGCCCGAGCCGGGGCACCGCTCGTGGTGGGGCCGGCAGCGGCTTGGGCTTGGTCAGGCTGGCATAACCGTTCGGGAGTCCACCGATTACATCCGCCGAGGGCCGGACATCGGTGTTGTAGAGCTCCTTGCCAGTGGTGATCCGGAAGCTGTGCAGTGCGAACGCCCACCACACCGCCCCCACTACGCAAAACGCGATGCCGCCGACCGCGATGATCAGCGCACGGCGCGAAAGCCGCGTCACGGCACGCGGACGCGCCCGCAGTGCGAAGTCGGCCGGATCAGCCTTGGGCGCCGGTCGCTGCCCGGGCTCCGCATCATCAGGATCCGCCATCAGCCGTGCCCATCGGTCCGCGTGATGCGCACGACCTGCTGCGGCCCGGCGCCGAGGCGAAGTTCGGCGGCGGCGAACAGCCGATCGACGATCATGGTGTTGCCGCGCACGCGGTAGTTGACGATCTCCGCCTTGCCGCCCGGCGCCCCGAGGATGAACAGCGGCGGCATGTCGCCCTGGGCGATCCCCGGTGGGAATTGGACATAGACCTTGGAACCGTCATCGAAAACCTGGACCGGCCGCCAGGGCGGATCATCGCCGCTGATCCGATACCGGAAGTGGAGCGCCGCGATGTTCACATCGTTCGCCGCCACGGTGTTCGCATAATCCGTCGCCGCGGCGTTCTGCGTCCGCAGCGCCAGCAGACCGTCCTGCGGGTAGTTCCAGGACACTGCGGCCATGTAGGTGTCCTTGGTCGGATGCACCTCGAGGTGATACGCACGCCGGTCCGTCATGATGACGATGTTGTTCATCGGCAGATCGGCCGAAATCGGCTTGATCAGGACGTGCACCTGCTGATCAGCCCCCGCACCGCTGGTGGTGTTGCCGATCTTCCATTGCACGGTGTCGCCAGCCGCGATCGAGATCAGATGCTCGCCCGGCTGGAGTGCGATATCGGTCACGTGCAGCGGCGAGGCGTAGATCTCGTAAAGCGCGCCGTCCGACCAGGGGAACACCTGCATGGCGTTGATGTAGCCATCGCGCGTCGGGTTGATACGCGCCGCAGCGTTGGCCTGAGCCACGCGGGCGACCGGATTTGCGGGCTGTACCGGCAACCGGCTCGTCGAGGCCGGCGGCACTTTCTTGAGTTGCCCCGGTAGTGGTAGCGGTTCCGGCAAGGTCACGACCTGAACAGGCGCCGGTGGCGACGGCACGAGATGCGCCGGCTGCGGGGTGTCATAGGCGATCTTCGGCACTGGCTGGGCGCAAGCCGAAAGTGCCAACGCACCACCGCACGCGAGGACGAACGAGAGTCTCATGGCGTCGATCCTTCCGTCTGGGTGGTGTTCACCTCGCGCGCCCAGCTGATTGCATCGATGTAGATACCGAGCGGGTTCTGCCGCAGCGCCGCCTCGGTATGCGGGGTCTGGATCACCACGGTCAGGATCGCGGTCCAATGCTCGGGCGGCAGCGCCGTGCCGTCCTGGAACGGATGCTCAACCCAGGCGACGCGGAAGGAATTCGGGCTGGCGCGGACGACGCTGGTGACATCGACGGTCACGGCGCGCTTGCCGATCTGCCCGAATGGATCGGCCTGCCTGGCGTAGGCATCGAGCATCGGCTTGGCGTGACTGGTGATCTGCGCATAGGCGTCGAGCCAGGCTTGGCGGACGACGACCGGATCGACCGAGAGGCCGCGCACGCGCTCGATGAACTGGGCGAGGAAATAGGCGATCTCGGTGTCGGTCGGCTGCAGCTCCGCTCGCGCGCGAGCAACGGCCTGCACCGCGCCGAGATGATCGACCGCGACGACGAACGGCGTGACCATGGCGCGGGAATGGGTGCGGATGTCATCGGCAGTGACGACCGCGGCGAGCGTCAGGCAGCCGAACGCCATCAGGCGCCAGTTCGCGGCCTGCACGCGGGCAGAGCCGATTCTCTGGTCCCACAGTTGCCCGGCGCGCTGATAGGGCGTGGCCGGCGCCTCGGTGTCGCCGAGACGGGAGGAGAAGCGGCGCCACCTCATGTTCCGTCCCCGCGCAAATTGGGCCGCATGCCGCCACCGTGGCCTTCGGCTTCGTGGAGGATGTTCTGCGCCGCCCGGGAGACGGCTTGCCGTCGCAGGCGCTGGGCCCAGGCCGGTGCACCGCTGGGAGCCGCTGCGGACGGGGATGTGACGGCAGCATCTCCGCCCGATCCGCCGGTGGCCGACCAGGCCGCCTGCTGGCCGGCGGGGAAGCGGTCGCGCAGCGCGGTCGAGGCACTCTGGGCCGCGCCGCGCAGACCGCTGGTGGCCGCGCCGGCAGCCCCGCGAGCGACACCGGCCAGGCCAGCGGAAACCGATCCGCCGCCGGTGGCGCTGCCGAGCGTGTAGGCACCGGTGGCGCCGCCGGCGAGTGAAGCCGCCGCACCGACCCCGCCCGCCACGGCGCGGGCGGCTGCTACCCCTCCCATCCCGGCCAGGGCCGCAGCGCCGGCGACGGCCCCGCCCGCTGCGGCGGCGCTACCAAGGCCTAGTTGCGGCGCGCCGGAGGTGATGCCGGCGGCAAGCCGGTTCGCCGAGAAGGCCAGCCCGGCGATGGTCATCGACGCGAGCAGGATGGTGAGTGCGTCCTGGAGCGAGAGTTCGGTGGCCGGGTTGCTCGGCAGGATCTGGCCGAAGAGCTGAGTGCCGATGCCGGTGATCACGGCGAAGACGAGGATGCGCACGCCGGAGGTGACGATCTGGCCGAGCACTGGCTCGGCGATGAAGGCAGTTCCGCGCCAGAGCGCGAAGGGCACGAGAATGAAGCCCTTCAGCGTGGTCAGCTTGAATTCGATGATCGCCAGGAACAGCAGGATCGCGAGCACGAAGAAGCCGAGCAGGGTGACGATCCAGGACAGACCCATGACCAGAATCTGGCCGAGGTTCCAGAAGAAATCGGGGAAGCCCGCGAGGCGCTGGATCTGGGAGAGGAGGACGTCCGCACCCTGCACGCCGGCCTGGGCGAGGCGGCCGGGCTGGAGGAAGTTCGCGTAGGAAAGCGAAGAGCCGGTCGCCTTCAGGCCAAGTGCGGCAAAACTGTTGAAGACGAGTTGCGTGAGGAAAGGCCAATTATTCAGGATGAAGGCGAAAAAGCCGACGTACAGGACCTTCTTTGCGAGCGTCTGGATGGCGTCGTCCTCGCCGAGCGCCCAGGCGAGACCGGCCAACGTCGCGTCGATCCCAATCAGCACGGCGACGAGAAACCCGACGTCAGGGGAGATCAGGCCGAACCCTGAATTGATGTAGTTGCTGAAGACGTTGAGGAAGTGGTCGATGACGGACGTGTTGCTACCCATGCGGCGCTCCAGCCGGTGCAGGCGGAATCGGCCGCTGCTTCTCCGCGGGGACCAGTTTGTTCGGAGTGTTTCGGAATATGTTCACCGGTTCCGGGGTGTACGTGACCCCATTCCCGAAGAACCGCTTGTTCTCGGCCCGCCACGCCGCTTGGCATCGCGCATCATCGTTCGCGGCCATGCCGAGATGCTTGCAGCGGTCCATCTCGGCGTTGAGCAGTGTCGGGTTGGTGACCAGCTGATCGATTGTTGGTGCTGCCGCCCAAGCGGGTGTGACGATGGCGAAGATGCCAATGGTGAGCAGAGCTTTGGCATTCATGGTGCGGGTCCTCCGAACACGTTGACCGGGGTCGGAGTATAGCTCACGCCATTGCCGTAGAAGCGCTTCCAGTCCGCCTCCGCGGCCGAGCGCGCCTCCGCGTTCTGCATCGCATTGGCGGCCTGCGCGCGGGCATCAGCAGCGATCAGATCCTGTGTCGCGGAGAGCTGGCGTGCTTGCAAAGCCAGAAGCTGATTGCTCGCCTGGATCGCCTGCAATGCACCAACCGCACCCTGGCTCTGGCCGACGAGCACGGACAGATCGGCCTGATCTTCGGGGATCGAAGCGACGATCTGGCTCTGCACCTGCATGGTGTGCTGAAACGTGTTGACCGATGCCTGCCAGCGCGCGTTGGCGTCCGCCAGCAGGCCGGCCTGTGTGACATTTCCTTGAAAGTTTGCGGACTGGTAGTTCGGGTAGAGCTGCTGGAACTGAGCCTGGACCTGCTGCACGTTGTAGGTGAGGCTTTGCGCCTGCCCCATGAGCTGGTCGATCTGCCCCATGGAGGATTGCAGCTCGGCCAGCACCGAGAACGGCAGCGTCGTCAGGTTCCGCGTCTGGTTCTCCAGCATGGAGATGCCCTGCTGGATCTGGGTGATCTGGTTGTTCACCTCCTCCAAGGTGCGTGCCGCCGTCAGCACATTCTGCGACAAGTTGGCAATGTCTATCACCTTCACTGT
>JAKAZJ010000119.1 GCA_021826565.1 Pseudomonadota bacterium
GAGGCCACCGGCGGCAGCTTCTCCGCCGTCACCGCCACCCTGGACCCCGGGCAAGGTCCGCCGCCGCACCGGCATCTGGACCGCGACGAGTATTTCTATGTCCTTGACGGCAGCTACCATCTGGAGGTGAACGGCGTCGGCTCCGAGATCGGGCCCGGCACGCTGGTCTTCGTCCCCCGGGGCACGGTGCATGCCTTCCACAACACCGGCGACACCCCGGGCCGCCTGCTGGAATGGACCATCCCGGGCGAGAACTCCGGCTATTTCCGCGCCGTCGATGAAATGGAGCGCGGCGGCGGCTTCGATCCCGCCCGCTTCGCCGCGATCAACGCCGCCTTCGCCACCGAATTTCCGGACTGACCGTCCCCGGCTTGCCAGGGCCACGCCTCCCGGGTTCAGATACGCGGACCAGGAGGAATCGCCATGCTCGACCCCGCGCGCGCCAAACCGCAGCCCACGCCCGAGACCCAGCATTTCTGGGACGGCACCAGGCAGGGCGAGCTGCGCCTGCAACGCTGCGACGCCTGCGCCAAGGTCTATTTCCCGCCGCGCCCGTTCTGCCCCGCCTGCGCGTCGCGCCAGGTCAGCGTGTTCCCCGCCTCCGGCCGCGGCAGTCTTTACAGCTACGTGATCCACCACCGGAAGGTGCCCGGCTTTACGCCGCCCTATGCGATCGCCGTGGTGCAGCTGGACGAAGGCCCCCGCATGATGAGCAACATCGTCGATTGCCCGCAGACGCCGGAGGCATTGCAGCTAGACATGCCCCTGGAAGTGGTCTTCGAGCCGCTGGATGAGACCGTCACCCTGCCCCTGTTCCGTCCGGCGAAAGGCTGACCGCGATGACCCCGAACACCGTTGCCATCGTCGGTGCGGCCGAAACCACCCGCCTCGGCACCATCCCCGACATGAGCCAGATCCAGCTGCACGCGGATGCGGCGCTGAACGCGATGGAAGATGCCGGGCTGAAGCCGTCCGATATCGACGGCGTGGCGACCGCGGCGGAAACGCCGCCGCAGATCGCGCATTATCTCGGCATCACGCCCACCTGGGTCGATGGCACCTCGGTCGGCGGCTGCTCGTTCATGATCCATGTCCGCCACGCCGCGGCGGCGATCGCCTCCGGCTTGTGCAAGACGGTCCTGATCACGCATGGGGAAAGCGGCAAATCGCGGGTCGGCAACCCGCCGCGGACGGTGCCGCCCTCCTCGCTGGCGGGTCAGTTCGAGCAGCCATTCGGGCCGATGGGGCCGCCGTCGCTGTTTCCGATTCCCGTGCTGCGCTACATGAAAACCTACGGCGTCACCCACGAACAGATCGCAAATGTCGCGGTGGTGCAGCGCGAATGGGCGGGCAAGAACCCGCGCGCCACGTTCCGCGATCCGATCACGATCGAGGACGTGCTGAACTCCCGCATGATCGCCTATCCGTTCCGGCTGCTGCAATGCTGCCTGGTCACCGATGGCGGCGGCGCGCTGATCCTGACATCGGCCGACCGGGCCAAGGATTTTCCCCGCAAGCCGGTCTATATCCTCGGCACCGGCGAGAGCGTGGAAACGCCGATGGTGAGCCAGATGGAGGATTTCACCTCCTCACGCGCGTTCCGCGTCGCCGGTCCCACCGCGTTCCGCGAAGCCGGCATCGCCCACAAGGACGTGGATCACCTGATGATCTACGACGCCTTCGCGCATCTGCCGCTGTACGGTCTGGAAGATCTCGGCTTCGTGCCGCGCGGCGAGGCGGGGCGCTTCATCGCCGATCGCAATACCGCGCCCGGCGGCAAGCTGCCGCTGAACACCAACGGCGGTGGCCTGTCCTACATGCACTCGGGCATGTACGGGATGTATGCCTTGCAGGAGAGCGTACGGCAGATGCGCGGCATCGCGCCGGCGCAGATCCCGGGCGCGAAAATCTCGGTCTGCCATGGCGTCGGCGGCATGTTCGCCGCCTCCGGCACCATCATCTTCGGCAACGAGAAGCCATGAGGCGCTACAACCCCAGGATCGCCTTGGCGATGATGTTGCGCTGGATCTCGTTCGATCCGCCGTAGATCGAGACCTTGCGCATGTTGAAATAGGACGGGCCGGCGGCGGCGGCGTAATCGGCGCCGACGAACGGTTCGTTCTGCGCCTGCTCCGGCGGCTGGTACGGCATCACGTACGGTCCCACCACCTCCATCGTCAGCTCGGTCAGCGCCTGCTGGATCACCGAACCCTTCAGCTTGAGGATGGAGGACGCCGGATTTGGCCGGCCCTTCTCGCGCTTGCGTTCGTCCGAGACCACGCGCAACTGCGTCATCTCCAGCGCCTTGAGCTCGATCTCCACCGCCGCCAGCCGCTCGCGGAAGCGCGGGTCGTCGATCAGCGGTGTATCACCCACGCGCTCCAGCGCCGCCAGCTGCTTGAGCCGCGCCACTTTCGCCTTCGACGTGCCGACGCGGGCGATGCCGGTGCGTTCGTTGCCCAGCAGGAACTTGGCGTAGTCCCAGCCCTTGTTCTCCTGCCCCACCAGCTGATCGGCCGGGACTTCGACGTTGTCGAAGAACACCTCGTTCACCTCGCGCCCGCCATCGATGGTGACGATCGGGCGCACGGTGATGCCCGGCGATTTCATGTCGATCAGCAGGAAACTGATCCCCTCCTGCGCCTTGGCGCCCGGATCGGTGCGCACCAGGCAGAAGATCCAATCGGCGTATTGCGCCAGGGTGGTCCAGATCTTCTGTCCGTTGACCAGGTACTTGTCGCCCTTGCGCTCGGCCTTGGTGCGCAACGAAGCCAGATCGGACCCTGATCCGGGTTCCGAGAACCCCTGGCACCAGAAATCATCCGCGTTCGCCGCGCGCGGCAGGAACCGGCGCTTCTGCTCGTCATTGCCGAACTGGGCGATCACCGGCCCCACCATCGAGCAGTTGAATGCGATCGGCGACGGGCAATAGGCAAGCTGCATCTCGTCCTGGTACAGATACACCTGCACCGGCGACCAATCCTGGCCGCCCCAGGCCACCGGCCAGTTCGGCACCGCCCAGCCGCGCGCGTTCAGGATCCGCTGCGCGGCGATCATCTCCTCGCGCGACAGATGCTCCCCATCGCGCAGCTTGTCGCGGATCACGGCGGGCACTTCGGTGCGGAAGAAGTGGCGCGCCTCGTCGCGGAATGCCCGCTCGGCCTCAGTGAAGCTCAGGTCCATATCATCCTCCCGGACGGCGCGCGGACTCTGGGCCGGCCGCCCGACCGACGTCAACCGACAGGCTGGGACCGGCGACAGGCTGGGGCCGGCCGCGCCCGCGTGCTATAGCGCGCGTCCCCGCCGCCGCGAGACCCATGCCGTCCCAGCCCGCGCTCCCGCCCGAGTTCGATCCCGCGTGCTACGCCGCCCTGCCCCATGGCGCGGACCTGGTCGGACGCGATCCCGCCACGCTCGCCGCCCATTATCAGGCCTATGGCGCCGCCGAGGGTCGGCCCTGCTCCGCCGTCACCTCGCGCGCCGCCTTCCTGACCCTGCTGCCGGCCGCCGGTCCACTGCTAGAGATCGGTCCGTTCTGTGCCCCCTGGCCCGCCGAGCACCGCGCCGAGAAGGTAAGCTATCTCGACATCATGCCCACCGCGGCGTTGCGCGCCACCGCCGCGACCCTGCCCTGGGCGGACGCCGACCGCGTGCCCGAAATCGATTATGTCTGGCGCGGCGAACCCTACCGCGCGCTGATCCGCGAGCGGTTCGACACCATCCTGTCCTCGCACTGCATCGAGCACCAGCCCTGCCTGGTGACGCATCTGACCGATCTCGCCTCGGTCCTGACACCAGCCGGGCGGGTGTTCCTGGTGATCCCGGATCATCGGTACGCGTTCGATCATTACCTTCCCACCTCCACCCTGGCCGACGTGCTGGCCGCCTATGCCGCCGCCACCCCCCGCCATGCGCCGCGCAGCGTCATCGCCCAGCATCTTTGGCAGACCCATAACGATCCGGCAGCGCATTGGCACGGCGATCATGGCCCCACCCCGGACGACGCCGCAGACCCCGCCTTGCCCGGGCGGGTCGCCGCGGCGCTGGCCGCGCTGCGCGATCCGATTCTGGCCCATGACCTGCACGCCTGGCAGTTCACGCCGTCCAGCTTCCGCGCGATGATCGACGCCCTGGCTATCGCCGGGCTGTCGCCGCTGCGGATCGAGCGGCTTTACCCCACCCTGCGCGACCGCGGGGAATTTTACGCCGTGCTGCATGTCGCCGCCTGAACCCGGCCCCACGCCGGGACTGGAAGCCACCTTCCGGCTGCTGTGCGACCCCGACTGGTATCTGCGCCGCTACCCCGATGTCGGCGCAACCGGCTTCGATCCGGTGCATCATTACCTGCATTACGGCCTGACCGAGGGGCGCGATCCCAACCCGTTCTTCGCCGGCGCCTGGTACCTCGCCCATTACCCGGATGCGGGCGCGAGCGGGATCCATCCGCTGTTGTTCTACCTCCGAACCGGTGCCCCCCGCGGCGACAATCCGCACCCGCGCTTTGACACCGCCTGGTATGTCGCGCGCCATCCGGACGCCGCCGACAACCCGCTGATGTTCCATCTTCGCGTCGGTCACCGCCGCGGCTTCGCCACCGAGCCGGTGTTCGACGTGGGCGCGTTCCTGCCCTCCACCGGCATCAGCCCCACCCCGCCGCCCGGGCTGGTTGTGGACATCGTCATCCCGGTCTATCGCGGCCTCGCGGAAACGCGTCGTTGCCTGGACAGCGTGCTGGCCGACCCCGATCGCCCCACCGGCCGCGTCATCGTGGTGGATGACGCCACCCCGGAACCGGCCCTGGCCGCCTGGCTGGACCGGCTGCGCGCCGACGGCCGCATCCTGCTGCTGCGCCAACCGCGCAACCAGGGCTTCGTCGCGGCGGCGAATCGCGGCATGGCGACCGCCGCCCCGCACGACGTCGTGCTGCTGAACAGCGACACCGAAGTCGCATCGGGCTGGCTGTCGCGTCTGGCCGGGCATGCCTATGCCGGGGCGCGGATCGCCTCCGTCTCGCCGTTCTCCAACAACGCGACCATCTGCGGCTATCCCGCTCTGTCGGGCGGTCCACCCCTGTTTGGGCTGGACACGGCCACGCTGGATGCCGCCTGCCGCACGGTGAATGCCGGACGCGCGGTCACGGTGCCGACCACGGTCGGGTTCTGCATGTATCTGCGCCGCGCCGCGCTGGATGCCGTGGGCGCATTCGATGCCGAGACCTTCGGCCGCGGCTATGGCGAGGAGAACGATTTCTGCCTGCGCGCCGCCGCCGCCGGCTGGGAGCACCGGCTGGCCTGCGACGTGTTCGTCTATCACGAAGGCGCGGTCAGTTTCGGCACCGACCCCGAACCTGTGCGGCGCGCCCAGGACATCCTGGCCCAACGTTGGCCACGCTATGCGATCGCCGTGGCCCATCATGTCGCGCGGGATCCGGCCGACCCGGCGCGCTTCGCCGTAACCGCCGCGCTGCTGCGGGCCTCCGGCCGGCCTGTCATCGCGCTGTTCAGCCACGAGCTTGGCGGCGGCGTGGCGCGCCATATCGACGAACAAATCGCGCGCGCCGGGACGGACGCGCATTTCCTGCTGCTGCGCCCGCATCCCCGCGGCACCGCGCTGTCCTTCCCCACCCTGCCCGACCACCCGCCCGCGGTGGTCCCCGAGGAAGGGGCAGCGGCGCTTACCGTGCTGCTGCGCGCGGCCGGGGTGACGCGCGCGCAGGTCCATCACGCGATGGGGTTCGACATCGATCCCGCCACGCTGCTGCGCGGCCTGGGGGTGCCGTTCGATACCACCGTGCACGATTATTACGCGCTCTGTCCGCAAGTGAATCTGCTGCCGCTGCCGCACGGCGCCTATTGCGCCGAACCGGGTCCGGCCACTTGCAACGCCTGCATCGCCGCCCGTCCCAGCCACGGCGCGCGCGACATCACCGCCTGGCGCCAGGCCCATACCTGGCTGTTTCACGAAGCCGAGCACGTGTTCTGCCCCAGCCAGGACGCGCTGGACCGCCTGGCTCGCCATGGCCTGGCAGCCCGCGCCGTCCTGGTCCCGCACGAGACCTCGGCGCCCGTCCCGCTCCGCCCGCGCCGGCCGCGGGCCGGGGCACCGCTGCATGTGGCGGTGCTGGGCGTCCTGGCACCGCAGAAAGGCGCCGCGCTGGTATCCGAGCTGGCCGCCGCCGCCGACCCGGCCCAGCTGCGCCTGACCCTGATCGGCGCGCCGGAGACGAATCTGACCGGCCCCGGCGCCGCGCATATCGCCGTCACCGGCGCCTACCAGGACGCCGCGCTGCCCGCCCTGATCGCGCGCGTCCGGCCGCACGCGATCTGGTTTCCCGCGCCCTGGCCCGAGACCTGGAGCTACACGCTCAGCGCCGCCCTGGCCGCCGGCCTGCCGATCGTCGCCTCCGCAATCGGCGCCTTCCCCG
>JAKAZJ010000120.1 GCA_021826565.1 Pseudomonadota bacterium
CGCGGCGGCCTTCGCCGGCGGTTGGTTCCACACCGGCGATCTGGCGGTCACCCAGCCGGACGGCTACGCGAAAATCCGTGACCGATCGAAGGACATCATCATCTCGGGCGGTGAGAACATCTCGTCCCTGGAAGTGGAGGAGGCGTTGTATCGCCATCCGGCGGTGATGAGTGCGGCGGTCGTCGCGCAACCGGATGCGAAATGGGGGGAGACGCCCTGCGCCTTCGTCGAACTGAAACCGGGCGCGGTGGCGACGGAAGCCGAGCTGACCGCGTTCTGTCGCGCCCATCTGGCGGGGTTCAAGGTGCCGAAACGGATCGTGTTCGGCGATTTGCCGAAGACCTCGACCGGGAAGATCCAGAAATTCGTGCTGCGCGAGATGGCGCGGTCGAAGGCGGCGATCGGGTAACGGCGGCGCTGTGCGCGTTATACCGACCCGCCGAGCACGCGAGTCTGGTCCTTGCGTGCCGGCCCGGCGCCGCCGTCATGGCCGGGCTTGATCCGGCCATCTACCCCCGATCGTCCGTGCGTAGATGGCCGTCACAAGGCCGACCATGACGGGAAGGGTTCAAGGCTGGCAGCATGTCAGCCTCTCGGTGAGGCGGTATTATAGCCCCGCCCCCTCGCGTAGCACCGCTTCCGCCGCAGCGGTAAATCCTCCCCCCGGACGGTGCAGCACCAGGCCCGGCAGTACCGCGAACGCGCCCCGGCCGCCGCGTATGCCGCGCAGCAGCACCAGCTTTGCCGCGCGGCCCGCAAATGGCCATAGCGGCATCAGTTCCAGGCTGCCCATCCCCGCGCCACCCAGTGCGGCCAGCGCTTCCGGCATGGCGGGGGCGGACAGCACCAGGCTGACACTCCCCCCGATCCGCACGCGCCGCGCCAACGCCGCCGTCCAGGCCGCCAATAGCCCCGGCGGGGCGCGCTTCGCCCGCTCTCGCCCCGGATCGGGCGACGCCGACCCGCTGGACCGGTGATAGGGCGGATTGGCGAATGCGTGATCGAAAGGCCCCGGCGCCAATGCGCCCAGCACGTCGCCGGCCAGGAACGACAGGCCGGTAAAGCCGTTCGCCGTCGCATTCTCGGTTGCCAGCGCTGCCAGCGCCGGATCCATTTCCAGCCCGGTACCCAGCACGCCCGGCACCCGTGCGGCCAGACAGAGCAGCGCCGCGCCCGCCCCGCTCCCGGCCTCGAACACGCGGGCGCCGGCCGCCGCGGGCACGAACCCGGCCAGCAAGACCGGCTCGATCCCGCTGCGGAACCCGGTTGCCGGCTGCGCATAGCGCACGCGCCCGCCCAGCAGGGTTCCATCGCGCGCCGGGACCGCCTGCATTGACACTACGCTCGCCCCGGACAACCGTCCCCCCATGGCCGAAGAATACACCGCCGTTACCGCCGGCATCAGGGTCAGCGTCCGCTCGTTCTACCTGGAAGACCAGTCCCAACCGGACGCGGGCCGTTATGTCTGGGCTTATCGTGTACGGATCGCCAACGAAGGTGCGCGCACGCTGCGCCTGATGCGTCGGGCCTGGCACATCACCGACGCCCGCGGACGTCGCCAGGACGTCGAGGGCGCTGGCGTGGTTGGCGAACAACCGGTGTTGGGACCTGGGGACAGCTTCGAATACACGTCCGGCACCCCGCTCGACACGCCATCCGGTTTCATGGTCGGAAGCTACATCATGGTGGAACCAGGTTCGGGCGACATGGTCGAAGTCGCCATCCCGGCCTTCAGCCTTGACAGCCCGCATCAGGCGGGCGGCGTGCACTGATCGTGTCATCTTGCCGGCCGCCTTAATCTTGCCGGTCCCGGACCCGGGGCCATATCGCCGTCAAGGGGCTCGGACCCTCCGACCCGCAGTTCAGGAAAGCCGCGCCGTGGATCTGATCGATCGCTCCCCGACCCGCCCCTCGCAGACCGAGGCCGAGGCCGCTATCCGAACCCTGCTGCGCTGGGCCGGTGATGATCCGGACCGCGAGGGCCTGCGCGATACCCCCGCCCGCGTCGCCCGGTCCTATCGCGAGTTCTTCTCGGGCTACGACACCGACCCCACCGCGCTGCTGGAACGCACATTCGAGGAAACCGAGGGCTACGACGAGATCGTTCTGCTGCGCGACATTCGTCTGGAAAGCACCTGCGAACATCACATGGCGCCGATCCTGGGATGTGTCCACGTTGCCTATCTGCCGCACCGGCGCGTGGTCGGGATCAGCAAACTGGCCCGGGTGGTGGACGCATACGCGAAACGTCTCCAGATCCAGGAAAAACTCACCGCCCAGATCGCCAACACCATCCAGGAGGTGCTGGCCCCACGCGGTGTCGCGGTGGTGATCGAGGCGGCGCATCAGTGCATGACCACCCGCGGCGTCCACAAACCGGGCGTCACCATGGTCACCAGCCGGATGCTGGGCGCGTTCCGGACGGACGCCGCGACGCGGCGGGAACTGCTCGCCATGATCGGCCACCGCGCCAGCGGCATGCGCGAGGGGTAGCGGGACGGTTCGCGGCGCGTGAAGGCCCGGGAGGCAGCGCCTCGTTGGTCTTCACGCCGCCCGAAACTTCCGCCACGCGCGCGGCAGGCGCCGTCGTTCGCGCCGTTCCCGGGCGGCGGCCCAGTCGGACAGCAGAGCAGCCGGGGCGGGGCCGGCACCGCGCGCGGTGCCAAGGCGGGCCGCCAGGGTGGCGGCGGTGGTGGCGTCGTTGATCGCGCCCATGCGTTCGGACAGGCGGCGGCAGGCTGTCAGGCTGCGGCGTTTGGACTTGTTGTCCAGCGCTTCGGTGGCGTCCCGCAGGCGGCGGATGCGGCGGCGCAAGCGGTGAAGTTTTTCGGCGTCGCCCGCGGCGATGGTCTGTTTGCCGCCGCGCAGCCGCCGGGACAGTCGGCGCAGCAGGTCCGGGGCCAGGTCGCGGACAAGCCGCGTGAGCGGCCCGCGGTTGCGTGTGGCGAGATGCTCGGACCACGTGAGCAGCGCGGCAATGGTGCGCGCCATCGCTGGGCCGCCCAGCCGGCGCCGCATGCGGGCATAGGCCAAGCGCCGCTCCGCCCCGCCGGCGCGGCGCAGCGCGGCAAGCGCGACCGGGGACAGCCCATCGGCGGCGGCGGCGGCGAGGGTTTCTTCGAGGAACACGTCCCAGTCTCGCGCCGGGCCGAGCGCCTTGCCCAGGCCACGCAGCGCGCGCGATCGCGCGGCGGCGGTGGCGGGCAGTACGGGGGCGAACAGCGCCAGTCCCGAACGCATCCGGCGGACCGCTGTGCGCATCCGGTGCACCGCCTCGGCCTCACCGGCAAGCGCCAGCGGCAGGTCGGTGCGCAACGCGGCGACGCCGGCCTGCATCAAGGCGAGGAGAGCGGCGCCGGCGGGTAGCGTCGCCGGAAGTAACAGAGCGGCCGACGGCGGGGGCGCGGCGGGCGGGATGACCGGGCTATCCGCCATTGCCGCGCGCTCCCGGTTACAGGTTGCCGGCGATCCAGTCCTTGAGCCGGCTCTTGGGCAGGGCACCCACCTGGGTGGCGGCGGGTTTGCCGTCCTTGAACAGGATCAGCGTCGGAATGCCGCGCACGCCGTAGGTGTTGGGGGAGACGGGGTTGTCATCGATATTGACCTTGGCGACCGTCACCTTGCCCGCGAACTCCTCCGCCAGTTCTTCCAGCGCCGGGCCGATCATTTTGCACGGGCCGCACCATTCGGCCCAGAAATCCACCAGCACGGGGCCGGGGGCGCCGAGGACGTCGGCGGCGAAGCTGGTATCGGTGACCGGTTTGGTCGCGGCGCTCATGGCGGGTCCTTGCTGCGGTGCGGATAGGCGCGAATTGGGGAGGGCGGGGCCGGCGGTCAACTGGCCGGTCCGTCAGGCAATCGCGGGCTGCCCCGCGCCCTGCGCTTGGTTGCGGCGGGCCTGCCACAGCGCCACGAAATCGATCGGCTGTAGCAGCACGGGCGGGAAGCCGCCGTCGCGGGTGACATCGGCCAGGATGTTGCGCGCGAACGGGAACAGCATCCGCGGACATTCCACCAGCAGGACCGGCTCGATCGCGTTGTCCGGCAGCCCCGACAGGGTGAACACGCCGGCGTAGGTCAGTTCGGCGACGAACAGCGTCGGGCCGGCCGGTGCCTGCCCGGCACCATTGGTGGGCGCGGTGCCTTCCAGTGCCTCGGCGCGGATCACCAGACTGACCTCGAACAGGTTCTGGCCTTCCTCGATCCGGCGGGCGCCGACGTCGAGGTTGATGTTCACCTGCGGCTGCGCCTTCATCTGGGTGAAGACCTGCGGCGCCCCCGGGACCTCGAACGAAAGGTCCTTCACGTATTGAATGTTCACCACCAGCGGCGGCGGCGCCGCGGCCTGGGGTGCGGGGGCGGTCTCGGACATCGATCTCTCCGTGCGGGAATGGCGCAGTCTATCATGGACGGACACCCCCTTGCCAGACGCCGCGATCGGGGCGATCTAACGTCCATGCGGACCGCACCGGTCCGGTTTCTCCCCCTCCCGAGGCCGCCATGTTCATCGAGACCGAAGGCACGCCGAACCCCGCCACCCTGAAATTCCTGCCTGGCCGCGACGTGGCCGGCCCGCGCCCGGTGGATTTTGCCGCCCCGGATACCGCCGGCACCAGCCCCCTCGCTGCCGCGCTGTTCGAGATTCCGGGCGTGACGCGGGTGTTTCTGGGCGCCGATTTCGTCACTGTCAGCAAGACCGACGCCATCGATTGGACCGCGCTGAAGCCGCAGGTCCTGGGCGCGCTGATGGAGCATTTCCTGTCCGGCCGTCCCGTGATGGAACCCACCGCGGCGACGGAGGATGAACTGGTCGAGCCGATCGCCCCACAGGATGAGGACGTGGTCGCGCAGATCCGCGAGTTGCTGGACACACGCGTCCGCCCGGCGGTGGCGAGCGACGGCGGGGACATCGTGTTCCGCGGCTTCAAGGAGGGCGTGGTGAAGCTGCACATGCAGGGGGCGTGCTCGGGTTGCCCATCCTCGCGCGCCACGTTGAAGCACGGGATCGAGAACATGCTGCGCCATTACGTGCCTGAAGTGACCTCGGTCGAGCAGGTGGATCTGTGATGCTGGAAGACGCCGCACTGGATACCCTGTTCCGCGAGGCGCGCAGCCATAACAAATGGCGCGACGAGCCGGTTTCCGACGACACGCTGATCGCGCTGCATGGCATGCTGAAATGGGGTCCGACCTCGGCCAATTCCTCGCCGGCGCGGTTCCTGTTTTTGCGTACAAAGGAGGCGAAGGAGCGCTTGGCTCCGGCGTTGTCGGCGGGCAATCTCGACAAGACGATGGCTGCGCCGGTGACCGTGATCGTGGCGTACGATCCCCGCTTCTACGACCATCTGCCGACATTGTTTCCGCATAATCCGGATGCGGCGTCCTGGTTCACCGGCAATGACGCGCTGGCCGCGACCACCGCGTTCCGCAATGGCACGCTGCAAGGCGCGTATCTGATGCTGGCGGCCCGCGCTTTGGGGTTGGATGTGGGCGCGATGTCGGGATTCGACAACGACAAGGTGGACGCGGAGTTCCTGGCCTCGGAGGGCTGGCGCTCCAATTTCCTGTGCAATCTGGGCTACGGGGATCCCGCGGGGCTGTTCGACCGTTCGCCGCGGTTCGATTTCGCGGATGCCTGCCGGCTGCTGTAGCGGGATGCGCCTGCTGATCCTGGACGCGGCACTCGGCGGCTGCCTGGTCGCCGTGGTGGTGGATGGGACGGTCATCGCGGCGCGCACCGAAACCGCCGCCGAGGGCCAGGCGGGGCGCCTGGCCGAGATGGCCGAGGCAGTGCTGGCCGAAGCCGGACCGGCTGACGCGGTGGCCGTGACCCTGGGACCTGGCGGCTTCACCGGGCTGCGCGCGGCCATCGCGCTGGCGCACGGGATCGCGCTGGGCGCGGGCGTGCCGGTGGTCGGCGTCAGCGTGGGTGAGGCGCTGACCGCGGAGGTGACCCTGGAGCCTGGCTGGGTGCTGTGGTGCGCGATCGATTCGCGCCGCGCCGGGCGGGTTTTCCTGGAAGCAGGGGGGCGGATCGTGGCGCTGGCCGAGGCCGACCTGCCGCGCCCAGGGGGAGCGGTTGCGGTGGCCGGCAACGCGGCGACGGCGATTGCGGCCCGATTGGCGGCGCGCGGCATCACAGTGCGGCTGACGGCGGCGCGGGTGCCCTCGGCAGTGGGGATCGCGCTGGCGGCGGAGGACCGGTTGGCGGGACGGCTGGTCCCGCGAGAGGTGCTGCCGATCTATGTTGACCCCCCCGCCGCGCGGCTGCCGGCGGGCGGGCTGCGTCCGCCACCGATAGGGGCGGCGTGATCGCGGCTGGCCCCGCGGCGGCGGCGGCGCTGGCGGCGATCCACGCGGGCGCCTTTCCCCCTGAGCAAACCTGGGACGAGGCGGCCTTCGCGACCCAGTTGGCGTTGCCT
>JAKAZJ010000121.1 GCA_021826565.1 Pseudomonadota bacterium
TGCCGATTCCCTGACCGGCCCGCCCGAGGAACGTCAGCTCGCCATGGCGCCGACCCAGCTGCAGGATTTCATGCAGCGTTTGCGCGCGGTCTTCGATACCGCCGCGGCCGGCGGCGAAACCCCGGTGCTGCTGACCGGGGCCGCGATCCGCCAGCATGTGCGCGCGATCGTGGACCGCATCCGCCCGAACACGCCGGTGCTGGCACAGAGCGAGATTTTCCCGCGCGCGCGCATCCGCACCGTCGGCACGATCTGACCCCGCACGCGCGGGGCCAGTCGCAGCATCATCGCGCCATCGCGGCCTTCAGATTCGCATCCAGCTTCGCCAGGAAATCCTGGGTGTTCAACCACGGCTCCTTCGGTCCGATCAGGATCGAAAGATCCTTGGTCATCGCGCCCGATTCCACCGTTTCCACGCACACTTTCTCAAGCGTCTCGGCAAACTGCGTGACGTCCGGGGTGTTATCGAAGCGGCCGCGATAGATCAGACCCCGGGTCCAGGCAAAGATCGACGCGATCGGGTTGGTCGAAGTCTCCTGGCCCTTCTGATGCTGGCGGTAATGCCGCGTCACCGTCCCGTGCGCCGCTTCCGATTCCACGGTATGGCCGTCCGGGCTCATCAGCACCGACGTCATCAGTCCCAACGAGCCGAAGCCCTGCGCCACGGTGTCGGACTGCACGTCGCCGTCGTAGTTCTTGCAGGCCCAGACATAGCCGCCGTTCCATTTCAGCGCGCAGGCCACCATGTCGTCGATCAGGCGGTGCTCATAGGTCAGTTTCGCGGCGTCGAACTTCGCCTTGAATTCGCGCTGGTAGATGTCCTCGAAGATGTCCTTGAAATACCCGTCATAGGCTTTCAGGATCGTGTTCTTGGTCGAGAAATAGAGCGGCCAGCCGCGCACCAGCGCGTAGTTGAAGGACGCGCGCGCAAACCCCTCGATCGACACGCGGGTATTGTGCATCCCCATCGCCGCGCCGCCGCCGGCGCCGAAATCGAAGATGTCCAGCGTCTGCGCCGGGCTGCCGTCAGCCGGCTGGTAGGTCATGGTGACCTTGCCGGGGCCAGGGATTTTCATCTCGGTGGCGCGATAGATATCGCCATAGGCGTGGCGCCCGATCACGATCGGCCGGGTCCAGTGCGGCACCAGGCGGGGTACGTTGCGGCAGATGATCGGCTCGCGGAAGATCGTCCCGTCCAGGATGTTGCGGATGGTCCCGTTCGGGCTGCGATACATGCGCTTGAGGTTGAATTCCGTCACCCGCGTCTCGTCCGGGGTGATGGTGGCGCATTTCACGCCGACGCCGTACTGCGCGATCGCTTTCGCCGCATCGACCGTGACCTGATCGTCGGTCTGATCGCGATATTCGATCCCGAGGTCGTAATACTTCAGGTCGATATCCAGATACGGCAGGATCAGCCGATCCTTGATGAAGCCCCAGATGATCCGGGTCATTTCGTCGCCGTCGAGCTCGACGACCGGAGTTTTCACCTTGATTTTCGCCATTACATCCTCGGTTGGCACGCGCGCCGCCCGCCGGCCTTGCGGCCGGTGACGGATCGGCGCGCAACATCGCACCCGCCCGCACGCCGGGCAAGGGCGCAGCCCGGCGCTGCCCCGCTGCCGCCGATCGGCAGCAACACCCAGGCCCCGATCGTCACGCCGGCCCGAACCGGGCCAGCAGCGCGATCAGGCTCGGCCGGATCGCGGCCAGTTCCCGCGCATGGGCCTCGGACAGGCCGCGCAGGATCGCCTCCCCTTGCGGCGTCAGCGCCAGCAGCGCGCGGCGATGGTCCCCCGGATCGATCCGGCGGTCCACCAGGCCCAGCGCGGCCAGCCGGTCGATCAGTTCCACCGCCGAATGCGACCGGATCAGCAACGCCGCGGCCACCGCGCCGAGGCTGGGCGGGGACGGCGCGCCCTTGATCGCCAGCAGCGCCTGGTGCTGGCGCGCGGTCAGCCCCGCCGCCCGCGCCGCCGCCTCGGAAAACGCCGTGAACCCCCGCAGCGCGTGGCGGAACGCGGCAAGGGCGGCATAATCCGGTTCGGGGCGGATAGGCGGACGCATCGTGTCCTGGTAAACCCGGCCCATGCAGACCGCCACCTCCCCCGCCTTCAAGGCCAATGCAAGCCGGGCGCTCGCCGATGTCGGGTTGCAGAAGGCGCTGGCGCGCAGCGGCAGTTCGTTCATCGCCCGCCGCGCCGCCGCCGTCGCCGCGCTCCCGGAGTTCGAGACGCTGCGCGACGAAGCCCGCGCGATCAAGGACCACACGCTCGCGCATCTGGATTTCTATCTGGAAACCTACGCCGCCAAGGTGGAGGCCGCCGGCGGCACCGTGCACTGGTGCGCGGACGCCGCCGAGGCCCGCGCCGCGATCCTGAAAATCTGCCAGGCGGCCGGCGCGCGTACCGTGACCAAAGGCAAATCCATGATCAGCGAGGAGCTCGGCATCAACGAGCACCTCGAAGCCAACGGCATCCAGCCGGTGGAAACCGATCTCGGCGAATACATCCTCCAGATTCGCCACGAGACCCCCAGCCATATTATCGCCCCGGCGTTCCATCTGAACCGCGAGGACTGGGAGGCAAGCTTCCGCGCCGCCCATACCGACCTGCCGCCCGACCGCGTATTCCACGAACGCCGCGATATCCTGACCGAGGCGCGCTCGCGTCTGCGCGAGAAATTCCTGGCCGCGGATGTCGGCATCACGGGCGCCAATTTCCTGATTGCCGAGACCGGGTCCAGCGTCATTGTCACGAACGAGGGCAACGGCGACCTGACCCAGACCCTGCCGCGAGTCCATATCGCCCTCGCAAGCATCGAGAAGGTGGTGCCCACGCTGGAGGACTGCACCAGCCTGCTGCGCGTCCTGGCCCGCTCGGCCACCGGGCAGGAGTTCTCGGTCTACACGACGTTTTCCACCGGTGCGCGGCGAGCCCAGGATCTGGACGGACCGGACGCGTATCACGTGGTGATCGTGGACAACGGACGATCCGGGATGCTCGGCAGCGAATTCCAGCCGATGCTGCGCTGCATCCGTTGCGCCGCCTGCATGAACCATTGCCCGGTCTACGGCGCGGTCGGCGGGCACGCCTATGGCTGGGTCTATCCCGGGCCGATGGGCAGCGTGCTGACCCCCGCGCTGATCGGCGTGGACCAGGCCCGCCTTCTGCCCGGCGCCTCCACCTTCTGCGGCAAATGCGAGAGCGTCTGCCCGGTGAAAATCCCGTTGCCCGGGCTGATGCGCCACTGGCGCGAACGCGAATTCGAACGCCACCTGACACCCGCGGCGCAGCGGCGCAATCTGGCGATCTGGGCGTTCCTGGCCAAGCGCCCCGCGCTGTATCGCGCCCTGACCCGCGTCGGCGCCTTTGGGATGCGTCTCCTGGCCGGCCGCCGGGGCCGTCTGTCGCGCCTGCCGCTGGCCGGCGGCTGGACCGCGGGCCGCGACCTCCCCGCGCCCGAGGGCGATACGTTCTTCGCCCGTTACGCACGCGCCCAGCGCGCCGGACGTGGCACATGAGCCGCGAGACCGTCCTGCACGCGATCCGCCGCGGTCTGCGCCGCGGGCCGCTGCCACCCGATCAGACGATGGCGCTGCAGGCCCGGCTGGCCGCGCATCCGCGCCATCCGATTCCCGCCCGCTCGCGTCTGGACCACGCCGGTCAGGTGGCGCTGTTCGCGGCCAATGTGGAACGCGAATTCGGCACCATCGTCCGCGTTCCGGACAACATGGCCGTGCCCGCGGCCGTGGCGGACTACCTCGCCGCTCAGAACCTGCCGATGGACGCGGCGATCGCCCCGCACCCCGAGCTGCGCGCCATCCCCTGGTCCGACCGTCCGCTGCTGCGTCTGCGCGAGGGGCGCGCCGAGGCCACCGACAGCGTTGCGATCCAGCATGGTTTCGCCGGCATCGCCGAGACCGGCACGTTGATGCTGCCGTCAGCCCCGGAACGCCCCACCACGCTCAATCTTCTGGCCGAGGCGGCGATCGTGATCCTGCGCGCCGATCGCGTGGTGGGCGCGTACGAGGAAGCCTGGGACCTGCTGCGCGCCGAGCTGGGTGCGATGCCGCGCAACGTGATGCTGGTGACCGGCCCCTCGCGCTCGGCCGATATCGAGCAGGCATTGGAACTCGGCGCGCATGGCCCGCGACGGCTGCATATCGTGCTGGTGGGCGACGCGTTCGGCTAAACGGCCGCAAGCTCGGTCGGCGGGTAGCGCCGCAACAGCCGTAACATCAATGCCATCGCCGGAAGTGCTGCGAACATCGCCAGCGTGTAGAACGGCGTCCACCCGACCGCCGCGGCCAGGAATCCCGAGAACCCGCCCACCGTGCGCAGCGCGATCGCAGCCAGCGAGGACAGCAGCGCATATTGCGTCGCCGCATATCCCGGCGCGCACAGGCCGGACAGGTAGGTGATGAAGGCGGCATCCGCCATGCCCTCGGCGAAGGCCTCGATACCCACCGTCGCCACCAGCACATGCGCCCGCCCGGCCGAGACCGCCAGCACCAGATACATCCCCATCGTGAGGGTCTGCACCCAGCCGGTGGCGAGCAGCGCCCGCCCCACGCCGGCGCGTGCCACCAGCCAGCCGCCGACCGCGGTGCCGGCGAAGGCGCAGGCCAGGGACAGCGGCCCGTTCGCCACCGCGATCGCGGCGCGATCGAACCCCAGATGGGTG
This sequence comes from Pseudomonadota bacterium, assembly GCA_021826565.1. The sequence goes on from JAKAZJ010000121.1 coordinate 4,687, forward strand.
TAGAACGGCGCGGTCATCACCCCGGCCATCGCCTCGCCCAGCTTGAACAGCGCGACGAAGCCCAGGATCGTGACCGCCCCGGGTCGGGCCAGCAGGTCGCGCAGCGGCACCAGGACCGCCGCGCGCAGCCCGCCGCCGCGCATCACTGCGCGTGGGGTGGCCGGCTCCGGCGCCACCAGGGTCACCAGCGGCGCAAGCGCGAGCAGCACCGCCACCCCCCCCAGCGCCAGATGCCACCCGACCTGGGCGGAGGCCGCGATCACCCCGGCCCCGGCGATCAACAGCGCGATCCGATAGCCCCACACATAGGCGGCCATCGCCGCCCCCTGGGCGCGCGGGGGAAACGTCTCGATCCGCCAGGCGTCGATCACGATGTCCTGGCTGGCCGAGAGGAACGCGACCCCGGCCGCCGCGGCGATCGCCAGCCCCGGCGCCGCGCGGGGATGCGCCGCCGCCAACCCCGCCGCGCCCACCGCCAGCGCCACCTGGATCAGCGCGAGCCACCCCCGCCGCCGTCCCAGCCGCGCGAACCACCACGGCGGAGCCAGCCGATCCAGCGCCGGCGCCCACAGGAATTTCAGCGAATAGGCCAAGCCGGCATTGGCCGTCAGCCCGATCAGCGCCAGCGACACGCCACCCCGCGCCAGCCACAGCCGGAAGGTGAATCCGGACAACGGCAGCGGCAGGCCGGACGCCACGCCGAGCAGCCCCATCAGCCATAGCCGCGGGTCGGCGAGCAGCGCGCGCGGCGGGGCGGAGTCGGGTTCGCTCATGCGCCGCGTTCCTGCGGCGGACGCGGCCGGGATGCAACCGGCGCCGCGCGTGGCATGATGGCGCGAACCAGAGGAACCGCCCCATGTCCGCCCCCGCCGAACTGCCCGAATCCCACGCCACCGGCGCCATCGCCGCGATCTTCGCCGAGCTGCGCCGCCTGACCGGCGTGCCGTATGTCTCCTCGATCTACCGCCATCTCGCGACCATGCCGGGGATGCTGGAATGGACCTGGGAGGCGCTCGGCCCGGGCTTCGCTTCCGGCGCACTGCAAGACGCAGGGGCGGCAATCGCCGCCGGCGTGCGGGTTGCACCGGCCGCGCCGATCGCGGCTACTTCCCTGGCGGGCTGGGGCGTGGACGCGGCGGCCCTGGCATCGATCCGCGCCGCCTGCGCGGGCTTCGTCCGGGTGGCGCCGGTCAACCTGGTGACCGGCGCCTGCCTCGGTCCCCGGCTGACGGGAGAGAGGATGGGCGGCGCGGGGTTTGCGCCCGGCTGGACCCCGCCGCTGTCCCTGCCGGCGGTGCCGCCGACCGCCGATCCCGCCACCCTGTCGGAAGCGACGCGCGCGCTGCTCGATCGTCTGGCCACCGATGACGGGACGGCGCGCTTCGTTCCCGGCCTTTATCGCCAGCTCGCGCACTGGCCCGGCCTGCTCGCCTGGGTGGCGGAGACGGTCGCGCCCCGCCTCACCGCACCCGAAACGCTGGCCGCCGCCGATGCCCTGCGCGCCGCCGCCGCCCGAGAAGCCGCCCGCATCCTGCCCCGCCTGCCGCCCTGCCCACCGGCGCCGCTGGATGCCCCGACGCTCGCCGCGGTCCGCCGCGCAATCGCCCGCTACGCCCGCACCAGCCCCGAGCTGACCCTGTTCGGCCGGCTGATCGGGGAGGCGTTGCCGCGGTAGCGCCGCGTGTGCTACTGGCCGGTAGCGATCACGCCGCAATAGCGATCACGC
>JAKAZJ010000122.1 GCA_021826565.1 Pseudomonadota bacterium
CGCGCGGACCGCCACGGCCGGGGCTGGCGCGGCGCCCAGCCCGGCCACGATCCGCCGGCAGATCGCCAGCGCGTGGCGGTCGTCATGCGCGTAATGATCGACCACGCCCGAGACGCGGGCATGGACCTCGGCCCCGCCGAGTTCCTCGGCCGTGACGTCCTCGCCGGTCGCGGCTTTGACCAGCGGCGGGCCGGCAAGGAAGATCGTGCCCTGGCCGCGCACGATGATGCTTTCATCGGCCATCGCCGGAACGTAGGCGCCGCCCGCGGTGCACGATCCCATCACCGCGGCGATCTGCGGGATGCCGGCAGCGGACAGATTCGCCTGGTTGAAGAAGATGCGGCCGAAATGCTCGCGATCGGGGAAGATATCCTCCTGCAACGGCAGGAACGCGCCGCCGGAATCCACCAGGTACAGGCATGGCAGATGGTTGGCGCGCGCGATCTCCTGCGCGCGCAGGTGCTTCTTCACCGTCATCGGCAGATAGCTGCCGCCTTTCACGGTTGCGTCGTTGGCGACGATGACGCATTCCCGGCCGGCGACACGACCGATGCCGGTGACGATGCCGGCGGCCGGGGCCTCGTTGTCGTACATCCCGTAGGCCGCCAGCTGCGACAGTTCCAGGAACGGCGTGCCCGGGTCCAGCAGGGCGGCCACGCGGTCGCGCGCCAGCAGCTTGCCGCGTGCCTGGTGGCGCGCGCGCGCCGATGCGCCCCCGCCCTCGGCGACGCGCGCGGCCATGGCGCGCAGCTCGGCCACCAGCGCGCCCATGGCAGCGGCGTTGGCGGCGAATTCGGCGCCGCGCGGGTCGAGCGCGGAACGGATCGCGGTCATGCCGTTGCCGCGAACAGCTCGCGCCCGATCAGCATCCGGCGGATTTCCGAGGTTCCGGCGCCGATCTCGTACAGTTTGGCGTCGCGCAGCAGCCGCCCGGTCGGGTAATCATTGATATAGCCGTTGCCGCCGAGACACTGGATCGCGTCCAGCGCCATCGCGGTGGCGCGCTCGGCGGCATACAGGATCGCTCCGGCGGCATCCTTGCGCGTGGTCAGGCCGCGGTCGCAGGCCTTGGCGACGGCGTACACGTAGGCGCGCGCCGCGTTCATGGTGGTGTACATGTCCGCAAGCTTGCCTTGCATCAGCTGGAACTCGCCGATCTTCCGGCCGAATTGTTCGCGTTCGTGAACATAGGGGACCACCGCGTCCAGACAGGCCTGCATGATGCCCAGCGGTCCGCCGGCCAGCACGGCGCGTTCGTAATCGAGGCCGCTCATCAGGATGCGCACGCCCTCGCCCTCACGGCCCAGGAGATTTTCCGCCGGCACCTCGCATTCGGTGAACACCAGCTCGGCCGTGTTCGATCCGCGCATCCCGAGCTTGTCGAGTTTCGGCCCCGGCGCGAACCCCTTGAACCCTTTCTCGATCACGAACGCGGAGATGCCGCGCGGGCCGGCGGCCGGATCGGTTTTCGCATACACCACCAGCACATCGGCGTCCGGGCCGTTGGTGATCCACATCTTGGTCCCGTTCAGCACGTAGCGATCGCCGCGCCGCTCCGCCCGCAGCCGCATCGCGACCACGTCGGACCCGGCGCTTGGCTCCGACATCGCCAGCGCGCCGACCGCGGTCCCCGCGATCAGGCCGGGCAGGTAGCGGCGCTTCTGCGCCTCGGTGCCGTTGCGGCGCAGCTGGTTCACGCAAAGATTGGAATGCGCGCCGTAGGACAGACCCACCGAGGCGGAGGCGCGGGAGATCTCCTCCATCGCCACCACATGTTCCAGATAGCCCATGCCGGCGCCGCCATATTCCTCCTCCACCGTCACGCCGAGCAGCCCCAGCGCGCCGAGCCGCGGCCATAACTCGGGTGGGAACGCGTTGTCGCGGTCGATCGCGGCGGCGCGCGGGGCAAGCTCGGCCGCCGCGAAGGCAGCGACCGTTTCGCGCAGCATGTCGGCGGTCTCGCCAAGGCCGAAATCGAGGCCGGCCAGGCGGTTGGAAAGCGGGGGCATCGGCGCGGTCCGTTCAGGCCATCAGGGGCAGAGGATGGCGGATTTGGCGTGCCGCGGAAAGCCACGGTCAGCGGCGTTCAGCCGCCGCCAGGCGTCGGCCGAGCGCCGCCAGCGCCTCTCGCAACCCGCCCGGGGACAGACTGGCCAGCCGGGCCTCGATCGCGGCCAGGGCGGCCGGGTCGGGCGGCGGCGGCGCGGGGGGAAGCGGGGCGGCAGTCTCGGTTGCCTGGGTGAAGCGCAGCCGCTGCACCACGGTTCCGCCCAGATGGGTGTTGATCCGTTCCGTCAGCGCGCCGGCCAGATGTTGCAGCTCCAGCGCCACCGGCCCGGCGCAGGCGATCGTCAGCGTGCCGGCGGTCAGGCGGCGCGGCGTGGTGGCCTGCGCCAGCGCCGGGCCGACGATCATGCCCCAGTCGGCCAGCAACTGCGCCGCCGCCGGCGCCCGGCGCCGGAACGCCGCCCGCGTCACGCCGGGGACCAGCGCGGCCACCGGCCGCGGCCCATAGACGTGTCGCGGCGGCGTTGCCATACCAGCGCGCGTGTCAGACCCCGCCATCTTCCGTGCTCCATCCGCCGCCGCGCTGCTGGGGTGGTACGACCGCCACCGCCGCCGCCTGCCCTGGCGCGCCGCCCCAGGGACGACGCCGGACCCCTATCTGGTGTGGCTGTCCGAGGCGATGTTGCAGCAGACCACGGTCACCGCGGTGATACCTTACTATCAGCGCTTCGTCAGCCGCTTCCCGGATGTGTTCGCCCTGGCCGCGGCGCCGCTGGACGCGGTGCTCGTCGCCTGGGCCGGGCTGGGTTACTACGCTCGCGCCCGCAATTTGCACGCTGGCGCGCGGGCCGTGGCGGCGCAAGGCGGGTTCCCGCGCGACGTCGCCGGGCTGCGCGCGCTGCCCGGAGTGGGGCCGTATACCGCGACCGCGATCGCGGCGATCGCGTTCGCGGTTCCGGGCGTCCCGGTGGATGGGAACGTGACGCGGATCGCGGCGCGGATGGGTGCCGTGACGGCGCCGCTGCCCGCCGCGCGCGCCGCCATCGCCGCGGTTGCCGACGCGCTGGGCACGGATCCGGCGGCGCAGGCCCGGCCCGGGGATTTCGCCCAGGCGCTGTTCGATCTCGGCGCCACGATCTGCACCTCGGCCGCGCCCGCCTGCGCGCTGTGCCCGTGGCGCGCGGACTGCGCCGGTCACCGCCTGGGCGTGGCTGGCGAATTGCCGCGCAAGGCCACCAAACCAGCGCGCCCGGCCCGGTTCGGCGCGCATTTCTGGCTGACCGACGCAGCCGGCCAGGTGCTGCTGCGGCGTCGGCCGGAGACGGGATTGCTGGGCGGGATGATGGAACTGCCCGGCACCGACTGGCGCGCCGCGCCGTGGAGTGCGCCCGAGGCGCTGGAGGCGGCGCCGATGGCGGCGGACTGGGCGGCACTCGGCCAGGTGCGCCACGGCTTCACCCATTTCACCCTGACCCTGGACGTGTACGCCGCGACCGTTCCGGCGATCCATGCCGCCGGCACACTGCGCCCGCAAACCGCATTGCAGGACGCGGCGCTCGCGTCCGTGATGCGCAAATGCGTGGCGCTGGCCCGGATGGCGGGCGCGGCGTGAAGATCCTGGAAATCGCCAACGTCGATTTCTCGCTGCGCCAGTTCGTGCTGCCGCTGATGCGCGCGATGCGCGCGGCCGGGCACGAGGTGATCGGCGTCTCCGCCGACGGACCGCTGCTCGCGGATATTCGCGCCGAGGGGTTCCGCGTGATCCCGGTCCCGTTCGCGCGCAGCACGTCCCCGCGCGCGCATCTGGCGGCCTTTCGCGCCCTGGTCCGGCTGATGCGTGCTGAACGCCCCGATCTGGTGCACGCGCATATGCCGATCAGCGGATTCCTGGCGCGCGCGGCCGCCCGGGCGACCGGTGTGCCGCGCGTCGCCTATACCTGCCACGGTTTTCTGTTCAAACAGGAAGGCAGCCGCAAGCGCCGCGTCACCGCCTTCGTCATGGAATGGCTTGGCGGCCGGCTGACCGATATTTTCCTGACCGTCTCGGTGGCGGAGGCGGCGGAGGCGCGCCGTCGCGGTATTGCCCGCGGCGCGGTGGCGGTGGGCAACGGGCGCGACCCGGCGCGGTTCCGCCCGGACCCGGACGCACGCGCCCGGCTGCGCGCCGCGTTGGGCACGCCGGAGGATCGGCCGGTGATCCTCGCGGTCTCGCGCCTGGTGCGCACCAAGGGTTATCCCGAACTCGCCGCGGCGATGCGCATGGTGCCGGCGGCGGAGCTTTGGGTGGTGGGCGAACGCCTGGCGTCCGATCCCGGCCCCGACATGAATGCACTGCTGGACGCAGCCGGGCTCGGTCCGCGACTGCGGCGGCTGGGCTACCGCGCCGATATGCCCGCGGTGATGGCCGCGGCCGATATCTTCACCCTGCCGAGCTATTTCGAGGGTCTGCCGGTCTCGATCATCGAGGCGATGCTATGCGGTCTGCCGGTCGTGGCCTCCGACATCCCAGGCCCGCGCGAGCAGGTGGTGCCGGAGGAGACCGGGCTGCTGGTGCCGGCGCATGATGCGCGCGCGCTGGCCGCCGCGCTCACGCGCCTGATCGCCGAGCCGGACACGCGCGCGCGCATGGGGGCCGCCGGCCGGGTGCGCGCCGAAGTGCTGTTCGACGAGCGCAAGATCATCGCCCGGACCCTGGACCTGCTGGGGCTGCGGGGCTAATGCGCGGCGCATGAACGATATCGCCCCGATCCGACGCGCCCTGATCTCGGTCTCCGACAAGACCGGCCTGCTGCCCTTCGCCACCGCGCTGGCCGCAGCGGGGGTTGAGATCCTGTCCACCGGCGGCTCCGCCGGCGCGCTGCGCGCGGGCGGGGTCGCGGTGACCGAGGTTTCGGAACACACCGGATTTCCCGAGATCCTGGATGGGCGGGTCAAGACCCTGGTGCCGCAGATCCATGGCGGGCTACTGGGCCGGCGCGATTCGGCGGCGCATCTGGCGCAGATGGCCGAACACGGGATCGCGCCGATCGACCTGCTGGTGGTCAATCTCTATCCGTTCGAGGCCACCGTGGCGCGCGGCGCGGCGGCCGAGGATTGTGTGGAGAACATTGATATCGGCGGCCCCGCGCTGATCCGCGCCGCGGCGAAGAACCACGATTTCGTGACCGTGGTGATCGAGCCGGCGCAGTATCAGGAGGTGCTGGCGGAACTGGCAGCGGCGGGCGGCACCAGCCTGGGCCTGCGCCGCCGCTTCGCCGGCGCGGCCTATGCCCGCACCGCCGCCTATGACAGCGCGATCGCCGCCTGGTTCGCCGCCGAGGGCCAGGAGATTTTCCCGTCCCGCCTCAGCCTGTCCGGCAGCTTGCGCCAGACGCTGCGCTACGGCGAGAACCCGCATCAGCAAGCCGCGTTCTACGCCACCACGGCGCGCCCCGGCGTGGCGACCGCGACCCAGGCGCAGGGCAAGGAAGTATCGTACAACAACCTCAATGACACCGACGCCGCGTATGAATGTGTGGCGGAGTTCGACGCGCCCACCGTGGTGATCGTCAAGCACGCCAATCCGTGCGGCGTGGCCTCCGGCGCGGATCTGGCCGCGGCCTGGGATGCGGCGTTGCGCTGCGATCCGGTCTCGGCGTTCGGCGGCATCGTCGCGGTGAACCGGACCTTGGACCGGGCGGCGGCGGAGAAGATTGCGGCGATCTTCACCGAAGTGATCATCGCCCCGGATGCCGATGACGCCGCGCGCGCGGTGCTGGCGAAGAAGAAGAATCTGCGGCTGTTGCTGGCTGGCGGATTGCCGGATCCGGCGGCGCCGGGGCTGACATATCGTTCGGTTTCGGGCGGGTTTCTGGCGCAGACGCGGGATGCGGGGCGGGTTGCGCGCGCGGCGTTGCGGGTGGTGACGCAGCGGGCGCCGACCGAGGCCGAATGGACCGACCTGCTGTTCGCATTCCGGGTCTGCAAGCACGTGAAATCCAACGCGATCGTCTATGCGAAGGCGGGCGCCACCGTGGGGATCGGCGCGGGGCAGATGAGCCGGGTAGATTCCGCGCGCATCGCCGCCTGGAAAAGCGCCGAGGCGGCGAAGGCGGCCGGGCTGGACACGCCCCTGGCGGCGGGCAGCGTGGTCGCCTCGGACGCGTTCTTCCCGTTCGCGGACGGGCTGGAGGCCGCGGTCGCGGCCGGGGCCACGGCGGTGATCCAGCCGGGTGGGTCGATCCGCGATGCCGAGGTGATCGCCGCGGCGGACGCGGCCGGGATTGCGATGGTACTCACCGGGATGCGGCATTTCCGCCACTGATACCTGCCTTGCCCATCCGGCCCCACCGCGGCACTCTGTCGCCATGCCAGCCTCCGCCACCGCCCGCGCCGCGATGGCGCATCTGTCGGCCGACCCGCG
>JAKAZJ010000123.1 GCA_021826565.1 Pseudomonadota bacterium
GATCCCCATGACCGACGTGCCGCAACGAAACATGCCCCGCCGCGGCGTGATGGCCTGCGCCAGCTGGATTGGAACCGGACTTGTCTGGACCGTCGCCGCCGGCGTGCCCACGACCCTGGCACCGCTGGACAGTGCCCACGCCGCCCCGCCTGAAGGCTTCTCCTTCGTGCAGCTCAGCGACAGCCATATCGGCTTCAAGGCGCCGAACTACCCGGACGTGCCCGGCTCCCTCGCGCGCACCGTGTCCACCGTGAAGACCCAGTTGAAGCAGGCCGCGTTCATCCTGCATACCGGCGACATCACCCATCTCTCGCGGCCCGATGAGTTCGACACCGCACACCAGCTCAACCAGGGTGCCGGGCTACCGATCCATCACGTCCCAGGCGAGCACGACATGCTCGACCCGGGCAAGAAGAGCTATCTCGCCCGGTACGGAAAAGGCACCAAGGGGATGGGTTGGTACAGCTTCGACGCCGGCGGCATCCATTTCGTCGGGCTCGTGAACGTGGTGCTCAACGGCACGGACGGGCTGTGGCGGCTCGGCACGGATCAACTCGCGTGGTTGAAGGACGATCTGGCGGCGGTTACGTCCAGCACGCCGGTCGTGGTGTTCGCGCATGTGCCGCTCTGGGCGGTGTACCGGAAATGGGGCTGGGGCACCGGCGACGCGCCAGCTGCCTTCGCGCTGCTCCGGCGGTTCGGCTCGGTCACCGTGCTCAACGGGCATATTCACCAAGTACTGCAAAAAGTCGAAGGCAAGGTGACGTTCCACACCGCGCTCTCGACGGCATTCCCGCAACCGTCGCCCGGTAGCGCACCGCATCCGGGGCCGATCATGAACTTGCCGGCCGACAAGGTGGCGAAATATCTCGGGGTCCGGGAAGTGGTCTGGCGCGGAGCCACGGCACCGCTCGCCATCGTCGATCATCGGCTCGCCTAGGCGCCCGCGATGCGAAACCTTCTCCTTGCGGCCACGTTGGTCTGCGCGCCGATCGCGGCATCGGCGGCAACCATCCGGGTCGCCATCACCAACTACGCTTTCGTGCCGGCCCAGATCTCGGTGCATCCCGGCGACACCGTGGTCTGGACCAACCATGACGCGGTGCCGCACACCGTCACCGCGCTGGATGGCGGCTTCGCCTCCGGCGCACTGGCGACAGGTGCGCGATTCCGCCAGCGCTTCACCAGCGTCGGCAAGGTCCGCTATCATTGTGCCATCCATCCGGAGATGCAGGGCACTGTCGTGGTGGCACCGCCTGGCTGACCACAAACCGACGCGCGCGGCCGTCCCATCGGCCGCCGCGGCGGAGCGGTTCGGCGCGTTGGCGCTGCCCGCGCTGGACGCGATGTATCGGCTCGCCCGCGCACTGTCCTCCGACCGGTCGCAGGCTGCCGACCTGGTGCAGGAGACCTATACCCGCGCGCTGCGCTATTTCGACAGCTATCGCGGCGAGCAGGATATCCGCGCCTGGCTCGCCGGCATCATGCGCAATGTCCGACGGGACGCGGCAGGGCTGGACACAGTATCGCTCGATCTGGCCGAGACCGAGGTGGATCCGGCCCCGGACCCGGAAGCAAACGCGATCGCGCAGGATCGCGCCGCGCGGCTGCGGCGGGCGATCGCCGATCTGCCCGAGCCGCTGCGAGAAACCCTGATGCTGCGCGAGTTCACCGGTCTTTCCTACGCGGCCATCGCGACGGCCCTGGGCATTCCGCCCGGTACGGTCATGTCGCGGCTGTCCCGCGCACGGGCCCTTCTGCGGGAGACAATGGAGCGATGATCTGCCCCGACCGCGAGCCGGCGCTGAACGGCTTGATCGATGGCGCGCTGACCGCGGCGGAAGCGCGCCAAACCGTAGCGCATCTCGCCGCGTGTCCGGGCTGCGCGGCGGGACTGGCGGAACTGCTTGCCTTGCGCGCCGAGATCGCCGCACTGGCGCCAGAAGAGCCAGCGCCGGAAGCCGTGCGGTCGCGGATCGCGGCGGCCATAGCGGCACCGATCGGCCCGACCCACCCGCGCTCCGCGCCTCCGGCAACCTGGCGTCGGGCCGCGCTGGCGGGAGGCTTGGCACTGGCCGCGGCAATCGCACTCGCCGTGTTCGCCACCGCGCCATCCGGCGAAGGCCCGCCCCTGCGCGCGCTGGCCGATGCCACCATCCGCAATGAGCTTCCCAGACCGCAGACGGCTAAGCGCTCGGTCGCGGCGGCATGGTTCGTCCGCCACGATCTGACGCCCCCCCCCGTGCCACGCCTTGACCAAGCCGGCTTTGACTTCGTGGGCTTCCGCGCCGATCTGGTAGCCGGACATCGCGCCGCCGTTCTTATCTATGGTCGCAACGGCAAACGTCTCAGCCTGTTCGCCTGGCCCGCCGGAGCCGGCGAAGGCCCGCATCCGCCACGCACCGCGCGAGCGCGGGCGATGACAGTGATCTATTGGAATGATGGGCGCACCGAGTTCTGGGCGGTCGGCACCGATCCCGACACCATTGCTGCCTTCGCGGCGGCTTATCGGGGCGTCCTGTAGATCTCCTCGCCCGACAGCGCAGGTTCCCTTATCGGGTCGGGTAGCTTCGCGGCCACGTGATCTGGCTCGCCGGTCCCGGCTGCGACGGCGGGCCTTTCTTGCCGCACCCGGCCAGCGCCAGCACGGCCAGCAGCGCCGCGGCGAGCAAGGCGGGCTTCATACCAACGCCTCCACCCAGCGCGCCGCCGCTTCGGCCACGTTCGCCGGAGCAGTGCCGCCGAAGCTGACCCGCGAGGCGACCGAGGCCTCCACGCCGAGCACCGCAAACATTTCGGCCGTGATCGCGGGCCACACCGATTGCATCTCGGCCAGCGACAGGCCGCTGAGATCGACGCCGCGCGATTCCGCCAGCGCCACCAGCCGTCCGGTGACGTGGTGGGCGTCGCGGAACGGCAGCCGCAGCACCCGCACCAGCCAATCGGCCAGGTCGGTCGCAGTGGCGAAACCGGCGCCGGCTGCATCACGCATCCGCGTCGTGTCCGCCACCAGATCGCGCACCATCCCGGCGGTCGCGGCCAGCGCCAGGGTCCAGGCGGCGGCGGCGTCGAACACGCCTTCCTTGTCCTCCTGCATGTCCTTCGCGTAGGCCAGCGGCAGGCCCTTCATCACCGTCAGCAGCCCCACCAGCGCGCCGGTGATGCGCCCGGTCTTGGCGCGCACCAGCTCGGCTGCGTCCGGGTTGCGCTTCTGCGGCATGATGGACGACCCGGTGGTGAACGCATCGGACAGGCGGATGAACCGATAAGGCGCCGAGCACCAGATCACGATCTCCTCGGCGAAGCGGGACAGATGCATCGCCGAGATGGCCGCCGCGGCCAGGAACTCCAGCGCGAAGTCGCGGTCCGACACGGCGTCCAGCGAATTGGCCGCGGGCCGGTCGAAGCCCAGCGCCGCGGCGGTCATGGCGCGATCGATCGGGAACGACGTGCCCGCCAGCGCCGCCGATCCCAGCGGTGATTCGTTCATCCGCCGCCGCCCATCGGCCAGCCGGCCGCGGTCGCGCGACAGCATTTCCACATAGGCCAGCAGGTGATGGCCGAACGTCACCGGCTGGGCGGTCTGCAAATGCGTGAACCCGGGCATCGGGTCGGCGGCGTGCTGCGCGGCGCGGCCCGCCAGCGCCGCCATCACGTCGCGCAACTGCGCGTCGATGCCGTCGATCGCATCGCGCACCCATAGTCGGAAATCGGTCGCCACCTGGTCGTTGCGGCTGCGCGCGGTGTGTAGGCGCCGGCCAGGTTCGCCGATGCGTTCCGCCAGCCGCGCTTCGATATTCATGTGGATGTCTTCAAGCGCTTCGTCGAACCGGAAGCGGCCGGCGGCGATCTCGGTTTCGATCGCGTCGAGGCCGAGGGCGATGGCGCGCGCATCGGCGGCTGCGATGATGCCGCAATGCGCCAGCATCGCGGCGTGCGCGCGCGAGCCCGCAATATCCTGCCGCCAGAGCTTGCGGTCGAAGCCGATCGAGGCATTTATCTCTCGCATCACCGCGGCCGGGCCTTCGGCGAAGCGCCCACCCCATTGCGCGTTGGCTTCGGGAGCGGCGGGTTGGTCGGTCAAGACGAAGGATCTCCGGGATGACGATGCTGACTCGGCGGGCGGTGGTAACGGGCGGGACCGTAGCGGCGGGGCTGGCATGGCGCAAACCGGCACTGGCCGCGCCGCTGGCGCTGACGGTGCTGCGTCCGCCGAAGCCGGCGCCGGCCCTGCACTGGCGCGATGCGGCCGGCGCGCGGCAGAGTCTGGCGGCGTATCGCGGCCAGGGCGTGGTGCTCAATCTATGGGCCACCTGGTGCGCGCCCTGCGTGGCCGAGATGCCGGCGCTGGCCCACCTGGCCGCGCGGCTGCATGGGCACGGCGTGGTGGTGCTGCCGGTATCGCTGGATCAGGGGGGCGCGCGCGCGGTGCGGGCGTTCTTCGCTGCGCATCGCATCGTCGGCCTGCCGGTGCTGCTGGACCCGGACGGAGGGGCCGTCGCCGCTTTGGGGGTACAGGGGGTCCCGGCGACGTTCGTGATCTCGCGCACCGGGCAGATCGTGGCGTGGACCGAGGGGTCGCAGGATTGGGCGGCCAAGGGGGTCGCGGCGCGGATCATGCGGTTGGCCCAAGCGGGATAGTCGGATACGGGATAGAGGGCGGCCGGACCGCGTCAGCCGCGCCGCGTCAGCGCCTCGCGCGCCATGGTCGCCAGCTGATCCGCCCGTTCGTTCATCGCATCGCCGGCGTGCCCGCGCACCCAGCGCCAGTCAACCTTATGCGCGCCGGCCGCGGCCAGCAGGCGCTGCCACAGGTCGATGTTCTTTACCGGATCGCCGGTGCTGTTGCGCCAACCCTTGCGTACCCAGCCGGAGCTCCAGCGGGTGATCCCATTGCGCAGATATTCGCTGTCTGTGTGGAGCACCACGTCGCAGGGGCGTTTCAGAACTTCCAGCGCGGCGATCGCGGCGGTCAGCTCCATCCGGTTGTTGGTGGTGGCCGGCTCTGCGCCGGACAGGTCGCGCTCGTGGTCGCGGAACCGCAGCACCGCCCCCCAGCCGCCCGGACCGGGATTGGGCTTGCAGCCGCCATCGGTCCAGATCGCGACCGAGCCACGGTCTTGCGTATCAGAGACCATAGGCGCCCGCATCCCGTGCGCTCAGATGGAAGCGCAGCCGGCGCAGATATTCCAGCGGGTCCTTCCGCGTGACCAGCGCGCCCGGTGGCGTGTTCACCCAGTCGAACAGGCGGGTCAGCAGGAAGCGGATCGCCGCACCCTGGCACAGAACGGGCAGTGCGGCGCGTTCCGCAGCCGTCAGCGCGCGCAGGGACTGGTAGCCGTCCAGCAGGGCGCGCGATTTGGTGACATTCAGCGCGCCGTCCGTCTCGAAGCACCAGGCGTTCAGGCACACCGCGACGTCATAGGCCAGCAGATCGGTGGCGGCGAAATAGAAATCGATCAGGCCGGACAGCGCGCCGTCCAGAAAGAACACGTTATCGGGGAACAGATCGGCATGGATATGGCCGATCGGCAGGCCGGCCGGCCAAGCCGCCAGGATCGCCGCCAGTGCGGCATCCAGCTCGGCGCCGAGGCCGGGGCGCACCGCGTCGGCGCCGTCCCCGCACCGCGCCCGCAACGGCGCCCAGGCGGCGGGACCCAACGCGTTGGCCCGCGTCGGCGCATAGTCGCCTCCGGCCAGGTGCAGCTCCCCCAGGGCCACGCCCACGGGGCGGCAATGCTCCACCCGCACCCGTCGCGGCCAGACGCCCGGGAGGAAGGTGGTGATCGCCGCCTGACGCTCGCAAAGCGGGCGCAGCTTGTTGCCGTCACGGCCCGGCACCGGGCGGGGGCAGGACAGGCCCTGACGGGCCAGATGGTCCATCAGGCCCAGGAACCACGGCAACTCGACAGGGTCGACGCGCTTTTCATACAAGGTCAGGATGAAATCCCCGGCCGTGGTGCGCAGCGCGTAGTTGCTGTTCTCCACCCCCTCGGCGATGCCGCGGAAGGCGACCATGCGGCCGATGTCGTACGCCTCCAGGAACGCGGCCAGGGCGTCGTCGGAGACTTCGGTATAGACGGCCATCAGGGCAAGGCGGGTCCGGAAATGGGTGCGCCGGGGTAGCAGGCCCGGGGCCTGCCCGGCAACCGGCGCCGTGATGGCCTACGCAGGCTTCCTGGGCTTCGACGGAGCGAGCGACGAAGCCGCGGTATCAAGCCGCCGAAAGATCGTGATGACGCGAAATCGGTGGTTGGTGGATTTGACCATTCCAATCACGGCATCGATCGCGAAGGCGTCCTTGCGATACATCGGCAAGACCTGATCCAGCCAGACGATGTGCGTTCCCGGGGATACGCCCCGCAACGCGCGCA
>JAKAZJ010000124.1 GCA_021826565.1 Pseudomonadota bacterium
TCCCGACGAACTGCGCCCCGCGCCGCGCGGGTTCGCGCGCTGCCTGCGGGTGAACCAGATGGCGTACGAGATGCTGGAGGCGCGGCTGCGCGCCGAACGCGCGGCGCTACAAGCGCCCGCGACCGCCCCCGAACCGGCCCTCGGGGACCCCGCTGAAAATTCCGCCTGATCGGACAGCGGGAAACGCGCGCCTAAAATATTGCGATATCGAAATATTAATCCCCCCCTGGCCGGCATCGCGCATGGTACCGGTCTCGACGACCGCCAATGGAACCCCTCGACGAGAGAACCGGTTGAACCGAGCTGCGAGGCCCTCGGGACCGGCCGGTGCCGACGTGCCGTTCAAACCGAGCGCCGACCCGTCCTTGCCTCCGGGCCGGCCTCGCCTGCTATAAGCCGGGGCATGGAGCTGATTCGATGATCGTCGCCCGCCGCGGCCCGCGCCTGCCTTCGTCCCGGCTGCGCGCCCTCCCGTCATGGCGCCGGGCCCGCCTGACGCTCGGCGCTTGCGCGCTGCTGGCGCTGGCCGCTTGCGGCAGCACGCCCAAGCCCGTCACCGCCGCCGCCCCCGGGATTCCGCCGGCGCCCGTGGATGAGCTGTATAATCACGGCGTGGAAGCGCTGAACGCCGACCGGCTGCAAACCGCCGCCGACCAGTTCACCGCCGTGCAGCAGAACTACCCCTATTCCAGCTGGGCCCAGAAAGCGGAGCTGATGGAGGGGTACACCAAATACCGCCAGCTCGATTACACCGGCGCGCTGGACACGCTGAACCACTACATCCAGCTGCATCCCGCGGCGCACGACATCGCCTACGCCTACTACCTGCGCGCGCTCTGTTATTACGAACAGATCGAAGGCATCCGCCGCGACCAGCAAAGCACGCTCGACGCCATCGCCGCGCTGCGTCAGGTGACCGATCGCTTCCCCGGCACGCCATACGCCCGCGACGCGCGGCTGAAGATCGATCTCGCGCGCGATCGCCTGGCCGGCCACGAGATGGCGATCGGCATCTATTACGAGAATCAGCATCTCTACACCGCCGCCGTCGACCGCTTCCAGCGCGTGGTGGAGGATTTCCAGACCACGAACCACGTCGCCGAGGCGTTGCATCGGCTGGTGGAATGCTATCTGCGGCTCGGGATGCGCGATCAGGCGCTGAAGACCGCCGCCGTGCTGGGATATAATTATCCCGGCAGCTCCTGGTATGCCGACACCTACTCGGATTTGTACAACGACCATCTGCTGGCGAAGAACATGCCCTCGCCCACTGGCGAGGGTCACGGATTCTTCGCCCGCAGCCTCGGCTGGCTGTTCTGAGCCGCCGCCCAGGTGCTGACCGCGCTCGCCATCCGCGACGTGGTGCTGATCGAGCGGCTTGACCTCGGATTCGGCCCCGGACTGACGGTCCTGACCGGGGAGACCGGCGCCGGCAAATCGATCCTGCTCGACAGCCTGGGCCTCGCGCTCGGCATGCGGGCAGAGGCGGGGCTGGTGCGCGCCGGCGTCGCCCAGGCCAGCGTCGCCGCCAGCTTCGCCCCCGCGCCCGACCACCCGGCGGGCGCGCTGCTGGCCGAGGGCGGGATCGCGGTCGAACCCGGGGAAGAACTGGTGCTGCGCCGGGTGCTCGGCGCCGATGGGCGCTCGCGCGGCTTCGTGAACGACCAGCCGGTCGGTCTGGCGCTGTTGCGCCGGCTCGCCGCGTCGCTGGTGGAAGTGCAAGGCCAGCACGAGCAAATGGGGCTGGCGGACGTCACCAGCCACGCCCCGCTCCTGGATAGCTTCGGGGTCCCGGCGCCCACCGCCACCGCCACCGCCGCCGCCTGGCGGGAATGGCGGGCGGCGCGGGCGGCGCTGACCGCGGCCGAGGAGGCGATTGCCGCCGCGGCGCGCGATCAGGACTGGCTGACGCACGCGGTCGATGAGCTGAGCAGGCTGGCGCCGCTGCCGGGGGAGGAAGCGGCGCTGGCGGCGGAGCGCCTCGGCTTGCAGCAAGCGGAACGCCGCGCCGAGGCGATCGCCGCCGCCGCCGCGGAACTGTCGCCCGGCAGTCATGGCCGCGACCGTCGCGCGACCGCCCCCGCGGCGGCGCTACGGGGCGCCGCGCGCGCGTTGCAGAAGCTGATCCCGCCCCATGGGGCCAGCCTCCCGGCGGGGGACGGTGGCGAGACCAATGTCGGCAACAAGCTGGAACCGGTGCTCGCCGCGCTGGAACGGGCCGAGGAAGCGCTGGCCGAGGCCGACACGCTGCTGTCGCGTCTGGCCGCGGAGGCGGACGCCGATCCGCGCCGGCTGGAGGCCGCCGAGGAACGCCTGTTCGCGCTGCGCGCCGCCGCCCGCAAGCACGGCGTGGCGGTCGGCGACCTGCCCGGTCTGCTGGACACGCTGGCCGCGCGCCTGGCCGGGTTGCAGACCGGCGCCACGGAAATCGCCGCCTTGTCCGCTGCCGCCGCCGCCGCCCGCGCCGGCTACGAGGCCGCCGCCGCCGCCCTGGCCGCCACGCGGCGCATCGCGGCGCAGCGGCTGGAGAAGCAGGTGGCGCGCGAACTGCCGCCGCTGCGCCTGGACAAGGCGAAATTCGTGGTCGATCTGGCGGTGCTGCCGGAAGCCGATTGGGGGCCGGGCGGGACCGACGCGGTGCGCTTCCTGATCGCCACCAACCCGGGCCAGGCACCCGGACCGCTGGGGCGGGTGGCCTCGGGCGGGGAGCTGTCGCGGCTGATGCTGGCGCTGAAGGTGGTGCTGTCCGCCGGCGCCCCGGTGCCCACCTTGGTGTTCGACGAGGTGGATGCCGGCATCGGCGGCGCCACCGCCGCGGCGGTCGGCGATCGGCTGGCGCGTGTGGCGCGCGGCGTGCAGGTGCTGGTGGTGACGCACAGCCCGCAGGTCGCTGCGCGCGGGGCAGCGCATTTGCGGGTGGCGAAGGCGGTGGCGGCGGGCCGCGCCAGCACCCGCGTGGAAGCGCTGGACCCGGCGGCGCGGCGCGAGGAGATCGCGCGGATGCTGGCCGGGGAAAGCGTGACGGAGGCGGCGCGCGCCGCGGCGGTGGCATTGCTGGAAACCGGATGACCGTGCGTCCCCCCCTGGCTCGTCCCCCCCTGGCTCGCCCCACCCGAGCGGTGCCACCATCCGCCCGCCGCTACCCGGAGCCGCGTCGATGCCCAGTGTTGCCTATATCCTCAGCCTCTCCTGTGCCAACCGTCCCGGCATCGTTGCCGCTGTTACCACAAGCCTGTTCGAATCCGGCGGCGATATCCGCGATGCGCGCCAGTTCGACGATGCCGAGACCGGCCGGTTCTTCATGCGGGTCGTGTTCGCAGTCGCCGATGGCGGTGCCGACCAGGCGGCGCTGTCGGCGGCCCTCGCCCCGGTTGCCGCGCGCTTCGCCATGGACTGGCGGCTGCGTCCGCAGGGCCACAAACGGCGGGTGATGATCCTGGTCTCGCGCTTCGATCATTGCCTGGTGGATCTGTTGTATCGCTGGCGGATCGGCGAACTGCCCATGACGCTTGCCGCCGTGGTCGCGAATCATCCGCGCGAGACCTACGCCCATGTCGATCTTGATGGCGTGGCGTTCCACCATCTGCCGGTGGACAAGGCGAACAAGGCGCCCCAGGAGGCGGCGCTGGCGGCGCTGATCGCCGGCACCGGGACCGAATTGGTGGTGCTGGCGCGCTATATGCAGGTGCTGTCGCCGGCGCTGGCCGCCAGTTTGGCCGGGCGCTGCATCAACATTCATCACTCGTTCCTGCCCGGCTTCAAGGGCGCGCGGCCTTATCATCAGGCCCATGCGCGCGGCGTGAAACTGATCGGCGCGACCGCGCATCTGGTGACCGACGCGCTGGACGAAGGCCCGATCATCGAGCAGGACGTGGAACGTATCAGCCATCACGACACACCCGACGATCTGGTGCGCAAGGGGCGCGATATCGAACGGCGCGTGCTGGCGCGCGCGCTGCGTTATTTCCTGGAGGACCGGGTGATCGTGAACGGCGCCAAGACGGTGGTGTTCGTGGACTGATACTGGCCGCCTCACCAACGCGTGACCTGCGCCACGCCGGCCCGGTCAGACTCCCGTCAGCTTGATCGGTCAGGTTCCGGATCAGCGATCACGGAGCCTTCCATGCCAGCGTCACCGCCACGCCATCATGCCGCCCCGGGGCCGGGGCACCGCGCATGACCCAGATGATCCGGGTCCCCGCCGGCACGCCCTTCGCCCCGGTCGCCCTCTCCGCACGCCGGCCGAAGGTGTTCCTCTATTCGCACGACACATTCGGTCTTGGCCATCTGCGCCGGAACCTGGCCATCGCAACGGCGCTGCTCGATGACCCCGCGCCGTTCCAGGTCACGCTCCTCACCGGCTCGCCGGTGATCGACGCCTGGCGCCTGCCACGCGGGCTGCATGTGCAGCCGTTGCCGCCGGTGGTGAAAACCGGCGCCGAGGCGTACGCCGCGCTGGCCCCCGGCGCCTGCTTTCCGCTGGTGAAGGGCTATCGCGAGGCGCTGATCCTGAAACTGGTCCTGCGTCAGCGGCCGGACATCCTGCTGGTCGATCACGCCCCGGCGGGGATGAATGGGGAATTGCTTGCCACGCTCGGCCTGATCCGACGCGAACTGCCCGCTACCCGCACCGTGCTCGGGCTGCGCGACATTCTGGACAGCCCCGAATCGGTGGCCGAGATCTGGCGCGCCCAGGACATCCATGCGCTGCTGGACCACGCCTATGACGACATCCTGGTCTATGGCTCGCGTCGCCTGTTCGACGTCGCCGAGTCGTACGGGTTGTCCGCCAAATCCGCCGCCAAGCTGCGCTACACCGGCTATGTGGTGGGCCGCCCGGCGAGCCCCGCCGGGAGCCCATGCTGGAACCAGGCCCGTGCCGCGCAGCGTCCGGTGGTGCTGGTGACCGCCGGCGGCGGCGGCGACGGCTACGCGCTGATGGAGGCTTATCTGGCGGCGCTGACGGCGCTGCCCCCGGGCGCGGTGTATTCCGCGATCCTGACCGGCCCATTGATGGCTCCGGATCAGGCGGTCCGCCTGCGCGCTGCCGCAATCCGCAGGTCCGACATCGAACTGATCGAACGCACCACCGACCTGCTGCCCAGCCTGGCCGCGGCGGACGCGGTGGTGGCGATGGCCGGCTACAATACGTCGGCCGAGTTGATCGCCTGCGGCGCCCGCGCCCTTCTGGTCCCGCGCGCCGCGCCGCGCGCCGAGCAGCGCATGCGCGCCGCGCTGCTGGACCGCCTCGGCCTTGCGGTTCATGTGCCACCGGGGGAGGGGCTTGCGTCGCGCCTTGCCGCCGCGCTGCCCGCGCTGCTCGCCGCCCCGCGCCCCGGCGCCAGCGGTGCCGCGCTGCTGGACCTCAATGGTGCCGCACGTGTCCGCGGCTTTCTCGCGGAGCGCACCACGCGGCTGCTCGCCGGATATGCCGCATGATCCCGATCGACGCCCCCGTTGCTTATGTGATGAAGCGCTACCCGCGTCTGTCGGAGACGTTCATCCTCAACGAAATCCGCGCCATGGAGCGGCTGGGCGCCAAACTGCATCTGTTCTCGCTGCTACAGCCCGAGCCGGCGCCGCATCACCCGATGGTTGCGGAAGTCACGGCCCCGGTGACCGCGCCGCCGCCCGGGCGTGCCGACGCGGTGCGCGCCTTCGCGCGCGCCCACGCGGCGATGCTGTTGCGGGCGCCGCTGCGCTATCTCGGTGCCCTCACCCGCGCCGCCTGGTGGTCGGTCCAGACGGCGCGCCCGGCTTCGGTCTGGAAGCAGTTCGCGCGCGGCGGTTTCATCGCCGCTGCCTGCCGTCGCGCCGGGATCCGCCACATCCACGCCCATTTCGCCAACGCGCCGGCCGCATCCGCCCGCTTCGCCAGCCTGATGAGCGGCATCCCGTATAGTTTCACCGCTCATGCCAAAGATCTCTATCTCACACCCAAGCGGGTGATCTGGCGGCGCGCCCGGGCGGCGCGCTTCGTGGCCACCTGCACGGAATACAACGCAGCCTATCTGCGCGAGATCATGGGGACGGACGCCGGCAAGATTGCGCGGGTCTATCACGGCATCGATCTCGGCCTGTTCGCTGCCCGCGCTCCCATCACCCCGCGCGCCGAACACCTGATCCTCTCGGTCGGCCGGTTGGTGCCGAAGAAGGGCCATGACGATCTGATCGCCGCCTTCGCCCGGCTGCGCGACCGGGGGCTCCGCTTCCGCGCCGTTCTGGTCGGCGCCGGGCCGCTGCGCGACGCCCTGAGCGCGCAAATTGCCGCGTTGCACCTAGGGGATTGCGTCACCCTGCGCGGGGCGATGACCCATGCCGCGCTGATCGACCTGTATCGTCAGGCCGATCTGTTCGCGC
>JAKAZJ010000125.1 GCA_021826565.1 Pseudomonadota bacterium
AGCTCGATCACCGCCATGCTGGCTGCGTCGCCGTAGCGGATGCCGGCCTTCAGCACGCGGGTGTAGCCACCGGCGCGCTCACGGTAGCGGTCGGCCAGCGAGCCGAACAGCTTCTCCACGATCTTCGCGTCGCGCAGCTGGGCGTAGGCTTGGCGGCGCGCGTGCATCCCGCCGCGCTTGCCCAGGGTGACCAGCTTCTCGGTCACCGGCCGCAATTCCTTGGCCTTGGGCAAGGTCGTGGTGATTTGCTCGTGCTTCAGCAGTGCCACCGCCATGTTGCGGAACATCGCAAGGCGGTGGGTGGAGGTAACGCCGAGTTTCCGTCCGGCGATGCCATGGCGCATATCTTGATTCCTTCGCTATCGCCGGGGGTTCAGAACGGCTCGTCCGCGCGGCGGGCCATATCTTCGACATTCTCGGGCGGCCAGCCCGGCACCGCCATCCCCAGGCCAAGGCCCATGGTGGCGAGCACTTCCTTGATTTCGTTCAGCGATTTGCGTCCGAAATTGGGGGTACGCAGCATCTCCTGCTCGGATTTCTGCACCAGATCGCCGATATAGACGATGTTGTCGTTCTTCAGGCAGTTGGCGCTGCGGACCGACAATTCCAGCTCGTCCACTTTGCGCAGCAGATTGCGGTTGAACGGCAGGTTGTCTTCGGGTTCTTCCAGCCGCGCCGGCTGCGGTTCCTCGAAATTGACGAACAGTTTCAGCTGTTCCTGCAGGATGCGCGCGGCCAGCGCCACCGCGTCCTCGGGGCCGACCGCGCCATTGGTTTCCACCGTCAGCAGCAGCTTGTCGAAATCGGTGCGCTGACCCACGCGCGTGGGGTCCACCTTGTACGACACGCGCCGCACCGGTGAGTAGATCGAGTCCACCGGGATCAGCCCGATCGGCGCGTCTTCCGGCCGGTTCTCGGCCGCGGCGACATAGCCCTTGCCCAGGTTGACGGTGAACTCCATCCCGAGCTTCACCCCGTCATCCAGCGTGCACAGCACCAGCTCGGGGTTCATGATGTCGATGTCGTGCCCGGCCTGGATCTGTCCGGCGCGCACTTCGCCCGGGCCGGTGGCGGTCAGCACCATCCGCTTCGGGCCTTCGCCGTGCATCCGCAGCGCCAACTGCTTGATGTTCAGCACGATATCGGTCACGTCTTCACGCACGCCCGGGATCGAGCTGAATTCGTGCAGCACGCCATCGATCTGCACCGCGGTCACCGCCGCTCCTTGCAGCGAGGACAGCAGGATCCGCCGCATCGCGTTGCCGAGCGTCATGCCGAAGCCACGCTCCAGCGGCTCGGCGACCAGGGTGGCGATGCGCGCGGGGTCGGCGCCGGGCTCGACCTCGAGCTTCTCCGGCTTGATCAAAGTCTGCCAGTTCCGCTGGGTGACCTGGGTCTGCCTCATCATCTGTCTCTCGATCCTTCCCCTCGCCGGGGCACGCCTGGGGGCGGGCGCGCGCGGCGGGATGGTCTAATCGGCGGATCACGGCCCGCCGTGCCGATTCCGGGCCGAGGCCCGGCCGTTTCAGACGCGGCGGCGCTTGCGCGGGCGGCAGCCGTTATGCGGAATGGGCGTCGTGTCGCGGATCGCAGTCACGGAAAAACCGACGGTCTGCAGGGCACGCAACGCGCTTTCGCGGCCCGAGCCGGGGCCGCTGACCTCGATCTCCAGCGTCTCCATTCCGTGCTCGCGTGCCTTGCGGCCTGCGTCTTCGGCGGCAACCTGGGCGGCATACGGGGTGGATTTGCGGCTGCCCTTGAACCCCTGGCTTCCGGCCGAGGACCAGGCGATCGCGTTGCCCTGGGCATCGGTGATGGTCACCACGGTATTGTTGAACGTGGCCGCCACATGGGCGACCCCGGCAATGATATTCTTGCGCTCCTTACGACGGGGGCGCGCGGCGGCGGCGGGTTTCGCCATGAGAGAGAGGTTCCTGTCTGGAAATAGGGCGAGGCGGGTCGGGAACGCAGCCGGCTACTTGGTGACCTTCTTCTTCCCGGCGATCGCCACCGCCTTGCCCTTGCGGGTGCGGGCGTTGGTATGGGTGCGCTGGCCGCGCACCGGCAGGCCGCGGCGATGGCGCAGGCCGCGATAGCAGCCAAGATCCATCAATCGCTTGATGTTCATCGCGGTTTCGCGGCGCAGATCGCCTTCCACGCGATACTCACGGTCGATCGTCTCCCGGAGACGCAGAACTTCGTCATCCGAAAGCTGGTTCACCCGCCGATCGTCGGGGATGGACAGCTTGGAGCAGATCTCGGCGGCCTTGGTCGGGCCGATGCCGTAGATATACCGGAGTCCGATGGTCACCCGCTTGTTGGTGGGGATGTTCACCCCCGCGATACGCGCCACGCCGCTACCTCGTTCTCTGTCTGCCCGGACCGGCGGGCCGCAAGACGGCACCACCGACCCAGTCGGTTCCCATGGATATGCGCCAAAGGGGACGGCCCCGCAACCGGGGTCGCCACTCGGAACCGGTTGCTTAGCCCCGGGCGGGGCGCGCGGTCAATACCCGGAAGCGGGGTCAACCCGCGTCGGCGGCTCCTGCCCGGCTGCCAGCGCGGCCAGATTGGCGAAGAAGATGTCCAGACTGTACGGCAAATACGTCGCGGGATCGTCGGCCGCGGTGTGCGGGGAGACGATCAGATTGGGCGTGGTCCAGATCCGGTCGCCGGGCGGAACCGGCTCGGGGTCGAACACATCCAGGACCGCACCGGACAGCAGCCCCGCGTCCAGCGCATCGCACAACGCCACCTGATCCAGCAGGGCGCCGCGGCCGATATTCACCACCCCGGCCCGGGGCGGCAGCTTCCCGATTCGCCGCCGGTCCAACAGACCCCGTGTCGCCGGTGTCAGCGGGCAGGCAAGCACCAGCCAGTCGGTCTCGGGCAGCACCGAATCCAGCGCCGCCGTGCCTACCACGCGCGCGCAATGCGGATGCGGGGCCGGGTGGGCGCGCACGCCGGTCACCACCATGCCGAGTCGACTCGCCTCGGCCGCGATCGCGCCGCCCAGCGCGCCGAGGCCGACCACGGTCAGCCGCGTGCCGGCAACGCCGCGCCCCCAGCGTTTGTGCCAGCGTCCGGCGCGCTGGTCGGTGACCATGGCGGGGATGCCGCTCGCCAGCATCAGCACCGCCATCAGACCGAATTCACCGGCCTTGCGCGCGTGCGTGCCGCGGTTGTTGAGCAGCAGCGCGCCCGGCGGCAGCCAGTCGAACGGGGCGAGATTATCCACCCCGGCATTGGTGACGAACACCAGGCGCAGAAGCGGCGCCGGAGCCGGTAGCAAGGCGCGCAGCACGTCCTTGTCACCGATCAGCGCCTCCGCATCGCCGATCGCGGCGGCAAAGCCGGCGCGATGGTCCGCAAAGGAGACGTCGTGCCCGGCGCTGGCCGCGCCCGCGCGGGCCGCGGCCGCGGCCCACAGCGCCGGCGTGATGGTGAACGCGGGATCGTCGGGAGGGTTCTGGATATGGATGCGCATACCCCCAGGCTGGCATGACCGGGCGGCGCGATGAAGGGCGGGGCCTTGCCGAGAAGCGGATTTGCGCGAGACTGCATGCCGCGCTTCCCGGGAGAAACCGCCATGGACGTCACCGCCCGCCTGTCCGCTTTCGTCGCCGCCATCGCGTTGGATCGCCTGCCGCCGGAAGTGGTCGATCGCGCCCGCTACCTGGTGCTGGACCTGGTCGGCAACATCGTCCGCGCCCGCCACGACGCCGAAAGCACAGACAGCTTCCTGCGAGCCGCCCGAGCGCTGGGCTTCGCCGGGGGATCCTCCGGCGTGTTCGGCGATGCCGCGCGCTATACCCCGCCCGGAGCGGCGTTCCTGAACGGCGCGCTGGCGCATTCGCTGGATTTCGACGACACCCATGCCGCCGGCAGCCTGCATCCCGGCGCCCCGGTGATCCCGGCCGCGCTGGCCGCCGGTGAGATGGTGGGCGCCTCCGGCGCCACCGTGCTGGCCGCGATCATCGCCGGGTACGAAGCCACCTGCCGCATCGCGCTCGCGCTGCCGGCGGGGGCGCATTACGACCGTGGCTTCCATCCCACCGCGACCTGCGGCGCGTTTGGCGCCGCCGCCGCCGCCGGGCGCGTGTTCGGATTGGACGCGGAAGGGATCGCCGGCGCGCTCGGCACCGTGTTGAGCCAGACCGCCGGCAGCCTGGAGTTCCTGGTCAACGGCGCTTGGACCAAGCGTTTCCAGGTCGGCTGGGCGGCGGCCAACGGGCTGGTGGCGGCGACGCTGGTGCGCGAGGGGTTCAAGGGCGCGGCCGAGGCGTTGGAAGGCCCGCACGGGTTCCTGCAAGGCTATGCGCCATCGCCGAGCCCGGAACGGGTCGTCCAGGAACTGGGCCAGGTGTTCGAGCTGATGCATACGGCGGTGAAGCCGTACCCGTCCTGCCGCTACGGACACGCCGGAATCGACGCGGCGCTGGCGCTGCGGGCGGAACTCGGGCTGCAACCCGAGGAGGTGGAAGCGGTCACCCTGGGCCTGCCGCGGGCCGGCATGGCGCTGATCGGCAACCCGGCGGAGAAGAAGGCCAACCCGGAGAATGTGGTGGACGGCCAGTTCTCCGGCCCGTTCGTGCTGGCCTCGGCGCTGGCCACCGGGGCGATGGGCTGGGACAGCTATGCCGGGCTGCGCGATGCGGGGGTGCGTGCGTTGCTGCCGAAAATTGCTTGCGTGTTCGATCCCGAGATCGAGGCCGAGTTCCCCGCCAACATGTCGGGCAAGCTCACGCTGCGCGCACGCGGCCAGGCGTTCGAGCGGAAAGTGGTCGTGCCGCGGGGCGAGCCGTCGAACTTCCTGAGCGAGACCGAACTGCGCGCGAAGTTCCATGGTCTGGCCGACGCGATCCTGGGCGCCGATCGCGCCACGCTGCTGGCGGACGCGGTGCTGGGGCTGGCGCGGGCTGCCGATGTATCCGCGCTGATGCGGTTCGCGGCACCGGTGGTGAACCCGGCGCGGCTCGCGGGGGAGTGATGGCGTCGGCTGCACCTGCGCGGGGCTGAGCCGGCGCCCGCCGACCTGGCGACCCACCCCGCCCGCGGCGTGGCGGGGTGCCGATCCCGGTCAGGGGGCGCCGAACGAGATGATCACGCGCCGGCTTTCCTGCGACTTGCCGGGCAGGCCAACAGCGCCGAGGGCCACCTGACGGACCCCGCGTTCCGGCACGCCATCGCGGCCGAGCTGGTCGGTGACCACCTGCGCGCGCAGTTCCGATAACAGCCGATTGGCCTTGATGGTTCCGCTGCGGTCGGCGGCGCCGGTGACGGTGAGCGCGGTATTCGGATGCGTTTTCGCCCAGGTGGCGGCATGGGCGATGACGCGCTGCGCCGCCGGGCCCATGGCGGCGGACCAGTCCTGGAAGAAGACCACAAAATTACGTGCCGAGCCGGCCGCGGATGCGGGCACGGCAAGCAGGCAGAGCAGCACCGCCAAGCTCGGGATCGCGAGGCTCGAGACGGAAAGTTTCGGGCGGCGCATGACCAGGCACTCCTCCGGGGGCGCAACGGGATCGTCGTGTTGCCCGGCTTACCCCGTTTGCGTCAATCGCGAAAACCCGGGCCGCCAGCCTTGGCGTCGAACCCGGGGGATTCGGTTCCGCAATTCGGTTCCCCGGGCCCCCTTCGGCCCGGGCATTTTTTCTGGTCGTGAACCGATGTTCCGGTGTAAGTTTCCCGTGCCGGTCGATCGCGGGAGGCGGATGGCGTGGATTCCTGGGACGGCGCCGCGGGGGCTCAGGCGATAGAGGGGGGAGGATCCGAACCCAATCTCACGATTTAGCAGACCGCTGAAACCTCCCCCTCGACGTATCGGTCCCGGTATCGTTTTGGTCACTAAGGTGCCGGGAGGGTGGATCGGGCCGCGCTGTAATTTTATGGACCAACCCAGCGGACTCAATATTTTCATTCGATTAGAAAATGATTTCATTTCCATATCCTAGAATGTGGGTATACAGGAGTGCGCAAAGAGATTGACTGCCGCCCTCACGCGAACAGGAATCTTTTGTGTGAATCCTTTTTCTCGTTGATAGACGAGGGGGGTGACGTCAGATTATCCTGGCCACGGCCCCCTCCCCACCATGCCATTTACCCTTTGGGTCGCGGCAATCGACCGGTCGGGCGAAGCGCCAACATGCGCGTAAAAAAAACTTCCTCCCGCTCGATAACCCATCTCTCACGGTCGGCATTGATAACGAGAGATATCCCGGTCGCGGTCACACCCGGACGATCATCCCGTATGCCGATGCCAACCAGTATACCAGCACCAATGTCTGTTGGATGATCGAAGCCGATACGGTGGGATCTCGTACCGGCGACGAGGCCGAGTAAAACTAGG
>JAKAZJ010000126.1 GCA_021826565.1 Pseudomonadota bacterium
ATTGAAATATTTCGTGCTCGGCGCGCTGGCGTCGGGCCTGCTGCTGTACGGAATTTCGCTGGTCTATGGGTTCTCCGGCACGATGGATTTCGCCACCCTGGCCCGCGTATTGAGCGGACCGGCGGCAGCCTCCCCCGGGCTGGTCGTGGGGATCGTGTTCGTAATCGTCGGGCTGGCGTTCAAGATCTCGGCTGCGCCGTTCCATATGTGGACACCGGATGTCTATGAGGGCAGCCCCTCCTCGGTCACCGCGTTCTTCGCTACCGCGCCCAAGATGGCGGCAATGGCGCTGTTCCTGCGCGTGATGTCCGGCCCGTTCGGGCATCTACTGGGGTCGTGGCAGCTGGTGATCCAGATCGTGTCGATCGCGTCCATGGCGTTGGGCGCGCTGGCGGCGATCGGGCAGACGAATATCAAGCGTCTGATGGCGTATTCCTCGATCGGCCATATGGGTTACGCGCTGATCGGACTGGCGGTGGGCACGCAGCTTGGGATGCGCGGCGTGCTGGTCTATCTGCTGGTCTATCTGTTCATGAGCGCAGGCACCTGGGCCTGCATCATCGCCATGCGCCGCCAGGGGCGCGCGGTGGAGCAGATCGCGGATCTCGCGGGCCTGGCGAAGACCGACCCCGGCCTCGCGCTGGCTTTCGCGGTGTTCATGTTCAGCATGGCGGGGATCCCGCCGCTGGCCGGGTTTTTCGGCAAGCTTTATGTGTTCCTGGCGGCGGTCCAAAGCGGGCTCTGGACGCTGGCGATCATCGGCGTGCTGACCTCGGTGGTCGGGTCGTACTACTATCTGCGGATCGTGAAGGTGATGTATTTCGACGCGCCTGCCGCTGCGTTCGACCGTCGGTCTAACGTGGTGGGGTTCGTCGCCGCGTTGGCGGGGATTTTCACGCTGTTCTTCTTCTTGTTCCCTGGCCCGCTGGTGGGCGCCGCCGGGGCCGCCGCCGCCGCGCTGTTCGGCTAGAGGATCGGACCGGCGCAGCGGGCTGCGATCGCACGCAGTCCCGGCGCTGTCTTCGCCGCTCCCCGCGGGGCTGTGCCCGGAAAATTGCGCCTTCCTCGGGGATTTCTGCTATAGGCCGCCGATGCTCCTGGTGATTGACGCCGGTAACACGAACATCGTCTTCGCGGTCCATGACGCCGACGCCTGGCGCGGCATCTGGCGGATCCGTACCGATGCCCAGCGCACGTCCGACGAATACGCCGCCTGGCTGCTCGCCCTGCTGGACCGCGCCGACATTCCCCAGGCCGAGGTGAACCTCGCCGTGATCGGCACGGTGGTGCCCGCGGCGCTCTATCACCTCCGCCGGCTGTGCCGGGACTGGTTCTCCATCGAACCCTTGGTCGCCCGCGCCAGCCTGGATTGGGGCTTTGAGATCAAGGTGGACAACCCCGACGAAGTCGGCGCCGACCGGTTGCTGAACGCGCTGGCCGGCCATGCCCGCTTCGGTGGCCCGTTGATCGTGGTGGATTTCGGCACCGCGACCACCTTCGATGTGATCGATGCGGATGGCGCGTATCTGGGCGGAGCCATCGCGCCGGGCATCAACCTGTCGATCGAAGCGCTGCACCACGCCGCCGCCCGCCTGCCGCGGATCGGCATTGGCCGCCCGCAGGCCGTGATCGGCCGCGGCACGGTGCCCGCCATGCAATCCGGCATCTACTGGGGCTATATCGGCCTGATCGAGGGCCTGATCTCGCGCATACGCGCCGAATTTGGCGCCCCGATGACCGTGATCGCCACCGGTGGTCTCGCGCCTCTGTTCACCGAAGGCACGCTGCAGATTTCGCATATCGAACCCGACCTGACCCTGGACGGGCTTCGGATGCTGGCACAACGCAATCCCCACCCCACCCTCTCCAAAGAACGCGCGAGGCTCACCGAGACCGAATGAACGACAGCACCGAGGATTTTGCCTTCCTGCCGCTGGGCGGGACGGGCGAGATCGGCATGAACCTGAACCTCTACCGCTATGACGGGCGGTGGCTCGCGATCGATTGCGGCATCGGCTTCGGTGGCGCCGAGCACCCCGAGGTCGAGGTGATGATGCCCGATCCGGGTTTCATCGCCGAACGCCGCGACCGCCTGCTGGCGCTGGTCATCACCCACGCGCATGAAGACCATATCGGCGCCGTCGCCTGGCTCTGGCCGCAGTTGCGCTGCCCGGTCTATGCGACCCCGTTCGCCGCCACCGTCCTGCGCCGCAAGCTGGCCGAGACACAGCTGCAGAACCAGGTCAAACTGACCATCATCCCCCCCGGCGGCGGGTTCCAGATCGGCCCGTTTGCCCTGCAATTCATCCGCATGGCCCATTCCATCCCGGAAGCCCAGGGTCTGGCGATCACCACGCCGGTCGGCACGGTGCTGCATACCGGCGATTGGAAGCTGGATCCGGACCCGCTGATCGGCCCGCCGACCGATGAAGCCGCGCTGGCCGCGCTCGGCGCCAAGGGCGTGCTGGCGATGATCTGCGATTCCACCAACGCGATGGTGGAAGGCCATTCGGGCAGCGAGGGCGACGTGCGCCGGTCCCTGTCCGCTCTGATCCGCAACATCAGCGGTCGTATTGCCGTGACCTGCTTCGCCAGCAACGTCGCCCGCGTGGAATCGCTGGCGCTGGCCGCGCGCGATGCCGGACGGCAGGTGGCTTTGGTCGGGCGGTCCTTGCGCAACCTGGACGCCGCGGCGCGCGCCTGCGGCTATCTGACCGATCTCCCGCCGTTCCTGACCGAGGACGACGTCGCCGATATCCCGGACGACGAGCTGCTGATCCTGATCACCGGCAGCCAGGGCGAAGCGCGCTCGGCGCTGGCGCGGGTGGCGATGGACACGCATCCGCGCGTGGCACTGGGCGAGGGCGACACGGTGATCTTCTCCTCCCGTGTCATTCCCGGCAACGAACGTCCGATCGGGACCATGCAGGACAATCTGGTCCGGCGCGGCGCAACCGTCATGACCGATATCGATCACCTGGTGCATGTCTCCGGCCATCCGGCGCGCGACGAGCTGCGGCGGATGTATCGGCTGGTGAAGCCTCGCTTCGCGGTGCCCGTGCATGGCGAATGGCGCCATCTGTCCGCCCACGCGGAACTGGCGCGCGAAGCCGGTGCACAACCGATCCTGATCGAGGATGGCGATATCCTGTCGCTCTCCGCGAACCGCGTGGAAGTAACCGATAGCGCCCCGGTCGGGCGGCTGGTGCTGGATGGCACCCGCCTGGTGCCGTTCGAGGGCGGCGTGATGGCCGCGCGCCGGCGGATGCTGTTCAACGGCGTGGTGGTCGGCAGCGCGGCGATCGATGCGGATGGCCGGTTGCGCGGGACGCCGAAGGTCTCCGCGCCCGGGTTGTTCGATCCGGAGGACCCCGAGGCGGCGCGCGTCGCGGCCGATTTCGCCACCGGCCTGGCCGACCTTCCGGACGCAGTGCGCCGCGATGAGGCCCAGCTGGCGGAGGCGGCGCGGACCGCACTGCGCCGCGCCCTGGGCCGACGTTTCGCCAAGCGCCCGCTGGTGGATGTTCATCTGCTGCGGTTGTGATCGTTGCCCCGGTCGAACATCGCCGGCGCGGCTCGGGTAGCCGATCGGGGCACGATATCGGCCCCTCCCCTGCGTCAGGGCCGGCTATGACGCAAAGGACTGCGCCCGGGCGTTGCCTTCCGGGCGCGCCCATCGCATGAACCGGTCCATGAGGACCCTCGCCACGATGTTGCTGCCCCTGGCGTTGGCCGCCTGCGCCGCGCCAGCCCCGCCCGCGGCGCCACTTCCCGCCGCGCCGCCGGACTGGGACGGGGCGTATCACGGTACCTCCACCCGCTTCCGCGCCGCCGCGCGTGACTGCCCGCATCCCGGGATTATCACTCTGTTTGTCGCGCAGGGGCAGTTCTACGTCCCCTGGAGCCGCGGCATCGACGTGCTGGCAAGTATCGCCGC
The DNA here is from genome assembly GCA_021826565.1 of Pseudomonadota bacterium. Next base: position 3,938 of record JAKAZJ010000126.1, read on the forward strand.
GGACGGCACCGTCAGCGGCGGCGGACCAGGCGTGACCGTCACCGGACAGGCGCGCGGCAAGCGCCTGGAAGCCAATGCCGAAAGCGCTGGGTGCGGGCTGCATTACACCGTGCGCCGCAGGTTCTGACCCGGAGCGACCGATGCGCTACATCTCCACCCGCGGCGCCGCCGCGCCGCGCGATTTCACCGGGGTCCTGCTGGCGGGATTGGCCGAGGATGGCGGGTTGTTCGTCCCCGAAACCTGGCCCCGGCTCGGCCCGGCCGATTGGCGCGCGCTGCGCGGACTGGACTATCCGGCGCTGGCGGCCCGCATCCTGTCGCGATTTGCCGGCGACGCCATCGCGTCCGAGACCCTGTGCGCGATCACCGCGGATGCCTATGCGGGCTTCGGCCATCCGGCGATCGTGCCGCTGATCCAGCTGGAGACCGGGTTGTTCGTCCAGGAACTGTTCCATGGCCCGACGCTCGCGTTCAAGGACATGGCGATGGCAGTGCTGGGCCGGCTGTTCGCCCATGTCCTGGCGGAACGCAACGCGCGGATCACGATCGTCGGCGCGACCTCGGGCGATACCGGATCGGCGGCGATCGAGGCGTTTGCGGGGCAGGACCGCGTGCGCATCGTCATCCTGCACCCGAAGGGACGCACCAGCGAGGTGCAGCGACGGCAGATGACGACGGTCCTGGCGCCGAACGTGCTCAATCTGGCGGTGGACGGCACGTTCGACGACTGCCAGGACCTGGTCAAGGCGCTGTTCGCCGATGCCGCGTTGCGCGATGAGGCGGGGCTGGCGGCGGTGAACTCGATCAACTGGGCGCGGATCGCCGCGCAAGTCCCGTATTACGTCGCCGCCGCGCTGGCGCTGGGCGCGCCCGAGCGTGAGGTGGGTTTCGCCGTGCCGACCGGGAATTTCGGCAACGTGCTGGCGGCCTGGACGGCGCGGCGGATGGGGCTGCCGGTATCGCGCCTGGTGGTGGGTTCGAACCGCAACGACATCCTGGCGCGATTCCTGGAGGCGAACGACATGTCGGTGCGGCCGGTGGCACCGAGCCTGTCGCCCAGCATGGACATCCAGGTCAGCTCCAATTTCGAGCGGCTGCTGTTCGAGCTGCTGGACCGTGACCCGGGGGCAACCGCCGCGGCGATGGCGGGATTCCGGGAGACGGGACGGATGGCCGTGCCGGGCCCGGCCTGGCATCGCGCGCGCGGACTGTTCCACGGGTTCCGGCTGGACGATGCGGGCACGCTGGCGGAGATCGCGCGCCTATACGCGGCCAGCGGCTACCTGGCCGATCCGCACAGCGTGGTGGGGATCGCGGCGGCGCGCGCGCTGCCGGCGGGGCATGGCGTGCCGATGGTGGCGGTGGCGACGGCGCATCCGGCGAAGTTCCCCGACGCGATGGAACAAGCGACCGGTGTGCGGCCGGCGCTGCCGGGGCGGCTGGCGGATCTGTTCGCGCGCCCGGAACGACTGGCGGAGGTGGCGAACGATGTGGCGGCGGTGACACGGGCGGTGCGGGGGTTTGCGGTGGGCTGACCGGGGCGGATAGCGCCGCCAGCGCGCCACGCCGCCTACCAAGCCGCCGCCGCCCGCGCTATCCTGCCCGAAACCGTGGAGGAACGCGCCCATGTCCGCCCTGCGCGCCGGCCGCCGCCAGCTTGCCTTCCGCGCCGATTTCCGGGATCGAATCGCGCCGGCCTATTCGGGCCCCGCTCATGTCGCGCTGATCGCGGCCATCGGCGCGGCCGCCATCTTCGTCGCCGCCAGCCATCTGTCGCATCCGGCCTGGTACGACTACCTGGTGATCCCAATCGCCTTCGCGCTGTCCAACCTGTTCGAGTGGTGGATCCACCGCACCATCATGCACCGTCCGGTGCGCGGTTTCATGGGCATCTACAACCGGCATACCTTGGCCCATCACCGGTTCTTCACCGATACCGAACCCAGCTTCGACACCACGCGCGATTTCCGCATCGTGTTCTTCCCGCCTTATGCGCTGGTCGCGTTCATCACCCTCTCGCTGCCCCCGGCCGGGCTGCTGATCGCCGCCGGCCTGCCCAACGCCGGCTGGCTGCTGCTGATCACCAACGTGGCGCTGTATCTGAATTACGAGCTGTTCCACTATTGCTGTCACGTGAAGGACGACCGGCTGGTGAACCGTATCCCGCTGGTCAATTCGATCCGCCGCCATCACATCGCCCATCACGATCCGGCGATCATGATGGAACGCAATTTCAACCTGACCTACCCGATCGCGGACTGGTTCTTCGGCACCTCGGACCTGGCCTGCGGGCTGGTCGCGCATGTGTTCAACGGCGCCAGCACGCGCCATGTGCGCGGCGATCTGCGCCGGATGG
>JAKAZJ010000127.1 GCA_021826565.1 Pseudomonadota bacterium
AGGGGAAGGGCCGGGGGCGGAGGATCACGTCTGGGGGAAAGTTGGGGACGGGCTTGTCTGTAGGCTCTTCTTTTTCGACCGGGTCGGCATCACATGCTGACCGAGCAATGTGCCAGGAGGACAAAGCAGGCTGCGCGCGCAGCCCAGTTCGATTGAGGTCCCCCCCCGCCGGTTGATCTTCCCACGCCCCCGGGGAATGCTGCGCCCATGCGACTCCTCACCGCCACCGCCCGCGTCGCCGGCATCGCCGGCTGGCCCGTCAGCCATTCGCGCTCGCCGCGCATCCACGGCTACTGGCTGGAACGCTACGGCATCGATGGCGCCTATGTTCCCTTCGCCATCGCGCCCGCCGATTTCGTCCCGGCCATGCGCGGGCTGATGGCGGCCGGATTCGCCGGCTCGAATGTCACCGTCCCCCACAAGCAGGCCGCGTTCGCGCTGTGCGACCGGGTGGACGCCACCGCCCAGCGTGCCGGCGCGGTGAACACGCTGGTCTTCCGCGACGGCCATATCGCCGGCAGCAACACGGACGGATTCGGCTTCCTCGCCGGCCTGGCCGACGCCGGCGTGGACCCCGCTGCCGGCCCCGCCCTGATCCTGGGCGCCGGTGGCGCGGCCCGGGCCACCGCCGCCGCCCTGCTGGCACTGGGCGTGCCCGTCCACGTCACCAACCGCACCGAGGCTCGCGCCACCGCCCTGGCCGCGGACCTGCGCGGGCTGCGCGTGCTCGACTGGTCGCGCCGCTCCGCCGTGCTGGCCGATTGCGCGCTGGTGGTGAACGCGACCACGCTCGGGATGCATGGTCACGGCGACCCTGGCCTGGACTTCACCCGCGCCGCTCCCGGCCTGACGGTGATCGACCTGGTCTATGTCCCTTTGGAAACCCCGCTGCTCGCCGCCGCCCGCGCCCATGGGGTGCGCGCGATCGACGGCCTGGGGATGTTGCTGCACCAGGCCCGCCCGGGGTTCCACGCCTGGTTCGGCGTGGACCCGGAGGTGGACGTGGCACTGCGCGATTTCGTGCTCGCGGACCTGCCGCGGACATGATCGTCATCGGCCTGACAGGGGGGATCGGCATGGGAAAATCCACCGCCGCATCCGTGTTCCGCGGGGCCCGTATCCCGGTGTTCGACGCCGATGCCGCCGTGCATGCCCTGCAAGGCCGCGGCGGCGCGGCGGTCGCCGCGATCGCGGCGGCCTTCCCCGGCACCACGCAGAATGGCGCCGTGGATCGCGCCCGGCTGCGCGCCGCGGTGCTCGGAAAGCCGGACGCGCTGCGTCGGCTGGAGGCGCTGATCCACCCGCTGGTGCGCGCCGCCGAGCACCGCTTCCTCGCCCGCGCCCGCCGCGCCGGGCGGCCGATCGCGGTGCTGGATATCCCGCTGTTGTTCGAAACCGGCGGCGCCGATCGGGTGGACCGCGTGGTGGTGGTCTCGGCGCCGTCCGCGGTGCAGCGCCATCGCGTGCGCAAGCGCGGGCGGATGGACGCGGCCCAGGCGGCAGCCGTGATCGCGCGCCAGATGCCGGATGCCGCCAAGCGCGCCCGCGCCGATACGGTGATCCGCACCGGTCTGTCGCGCTACCACGCGCGTCGCCAAATACTGCGCCTGATCGAGGAGTTGCGCCGGTGACCCGCAGTGTCTTGTTCGATACGGAAACAACCGGATTGAACCCGGCAACCGGCGACCGCGTGATCGAGATCGCGGCGATCGAGTTGATCAACGACCTGCCCACCGACCGCCATTATCACGCGCTGCTGGACCCCGAGCGCGATATCCCCGACGAGGTCACCCGCATCCACGGCATCGGCAACGCCGACGTCGTCGGGAAACCCCGTTTCGCGCAGATCGCCGACGATCTGCTGGCGTTCCTGGGCGACGGCCCTCTGGTTGCGCACAACGCGCCGTTCGATTTCGGGTTCCTTGACGCCGAGCTGGCCCGCATCGGCCGCCAGCCGCTGGCACCCGAGCGGATGATCGACAGCCTGACCCTGGCACGGACCCGGTTTCCCGGCATGCCGAACAGCCTGGACGCGCTGTGCCGCCGGTTCGGCATCGATCTGTCCGCGCGCACCACGCATAACGCGCTGCTGGACTGCAAGCTGCTGGCGCAGGTCTATGTGGAGCTGACCGGCGGACGCCAGCGCGGCCTGACATTGCAAAGCGAATCCCGCGCCCGGCAGGCGGTATCGTACGAACCCGCCGCGCGTCGCACGCCGCGCCCGATCCACCCGTCCGAGGCGGAACTGGCCGCGCACGACGCTTTTCTCGTCCACCTGAAGGACCCGATCTGGCGCGACCTGCCGGGGTAGGCGCACCCGCCCGCGGCACTACGCCGGGACCGATCCGCTGACGTGCGCGCCGCCGCTATAAAGCCCGCCGGGATTCACCAAGCGGAAACCTTCCGCGCCCACCCTGCGCGCGCCATGTCCCAGCGCGTCGTCTCCCGCCCATGAGCGGGGTCATCACCCTCCCCAGCTTCGGCCGCCGCCGCGCCGAGGATCAGCCGGCCGCGCCGGGGCTGCCTGCCGCCCCGGCCTCCACCGCGCCGCCGGAAGCGATCGCCGAGCTGCGCGCGCAATGCCTGGGGCGCCTGGAACCCGCCGCCGTCGCTGCCCTCCCGGCCGATCGGCTGCGCCCGGAGGTGGAGCGCCTGCTGTCGGAGATCGCCACCGAACGCCGGCTGCAACTGAACGCCCGTGAGCAGCGCGCGCTGGCCGCCGAGCTGGTGGCCGACATGCTCGGTCTTGGCCCGCTGGAGACGCTGCTGGACGACGACTCCATCGCCGATATCATGGTCAACGGCCCGCATCGCGTGTTCGTGGAACGCGGCGGCAAAGTGTCGATGACCGAGGTGCGGTTCCGCGATTCCGCGCATCTGACCGCGATCTGCCAGCGCATCGCCGCTGCGGTCGGGCGGCGCGTCGATGAATCGAGCCCGATGGTGGATGCGCGGCTGAAGGACGGATCGCGCGTCAATATCGTCCTGCCGCCGCTGGCGCTGGACGGACCCTGCGTGTCGATCCGCAAATTCGGCAAGAAGACGATCGATTTCGCGCGCCTGATCGGCTTCGGCGCACTGACGGAACCCGTGGCGCAGGTATTGCAGATCGCCGCCCGGGCGCGGCTGAACGTGGTGATCTCCGGCGGCACCGGTTCGGGCAAGACCACGCTGATGAACGCGATGTCGCGTCTGATCGATCATGGCGAGCGGATCGTCACGGTCGAAGACGCTGCCGAGCTGCAACTGCAACAACCGCATATCGTCCGCCTGGAGACCCGCCCCCCCAGCCTGGAAGGCAAGGGTGAGATCACCCAGCGCGACTTGGTCCGCAACGCGCTGCGGATGCGCCCCGACCGCATCATTATCGGCGAGGTCCGCGGCGCGGAGGCGTTCGACATGCTCCAGGCCATGAACACCGGCCATGACGGCAGCATGTCCACGATCCACGCCAACACCTCCCGCGACGCGCTGACCCGGATCGAGAACATGGTGCAGATGGGTAATATGGGCCTGCCTTCGGCCGCCATCCGCATCCAGATCGTCAGCGCGATCGACCTGATCGTGCAGGTCGAACGTCAGCGCGACGGCGGTCGGCGCATCGTGCAGGTCACCGAGGTTTGCGGGATGGAAGGCGAGGTCGTCATCATGAATGACGTGTTCCGGCTGGAAACCATCGGCGAACGCCCGGACGGCCGGCTCGCCGGCCGCTATGTCGCCAGCCGCGCGCGACCGGGGTTCTCCGAACGCCTGGCGTATTTCAACCTGGTGGAACCCTGGATGGCCGCGCTCACCGCCGCGGGGCACGACGGAGCATGACCGCGCTCCCCCATCCCGCCTTGCTGCTGCTGGGGGTCGCGGTGCTGGCGCTGATGGCGCTGGCCGTGGCCGGCCTGCTCGCCGCTCGGGCGAACGAGGACCGGCGCCGCAAAGCCGAACGACTGGAGCACGTGGTCAATCCGCTGGCCCGCGTGCGCGCCGTCGCCGCGCCCTCGATCGCGCGCACCGACACATCGGAACGCCCCCCGCTGTATCAGCGCGCGGGCGGATTGTTCGGCTTCGATCCGCGCAAGGCGGAGCGCTATCCGCTGCGCTGGTGGGTGGTGCTGCCCGCTTCCTTGATCGTGGCGCGGATCGGCGCCGGTTTGGCACAGGGCGTGGCCGGGAACCTGGCGCTGCTGGCGATCCCGCCCGCGGCCGTGATCCTGTCACGCAGCTTTTTCGGCTGGGCGGACGCGCGCTACCGTCAGCGCCTGCTGACGCAACTGCCTGACGCGCTGGCCATGATCGTGCGCGCCGTCCGCGTCGGCATTCCGGTCGCCGAGGCGATCCGCGCCGTCTCCCAGGAGGCCCAGCCGCCCACCTCTACCGAGTTCGCCCGCTTGCACGAACAGGTCCTGATCGGCATTCCGCTGGAACAGGGGTTGCGCGAGCTTGGCCAGCGCACCGGGCTGGGCGAATACCGCTTCTTCGCCACCGCGATCGGCTTGCAGGCACAAACCGGCGGCGGCCTGACCGAAGTGCTGGACAACCTGGCCGACGTCATTCGCAAGCGCGTCGCGCTGCAAAGCCGCGGCAAGGCGCTGTCGTCAGAGGCGCGCACCAGCGCCCTGGTCCTGGCCGTGCTTCCGGTGGCCACGGGCGGGATGATCGCGGTGCTGGAACCCAGCTACATGGCGGTGCTGTTCACCTCCCATACCGGACATTCGCTGCTGGGAATCGCGGCACTTTCGCTTGGCATCGGCGTGCTGGCGATGCGCACCATCATCCAGAAAACCCTGGCCTGAGGCGGATGCGCGCGCACCCGTATCTGCTTCTGGCGGCGCTGGCGGGATGGCTGGTGCTTGCCGGCGGTGCCGCCGCCCTGGTCGCGATGGTCGCGCGGGACCGCAAATTGCGCCAGCGCATCGATGTCGCCAAAGGCAAATTGCCGGACGCAACGCCGCGCCCCACCGGGGATCTCCGCGCGCTGCCGGCCCGCCTGGTCGCAGGGCTTGGCCATGCCATCGCGCGCAGCGGCGTGCTGCCGGGACGCACCCTGGCCGAGTTGGAACAAACTCTGTCCGCCGCAGGCCTGCGCGGCGTCAACGGCCTGGCGCTGTTCGTGGGGGCTAAGCTGGTGCTGTTCCTCGGCTTGCCGTTGCTGGCGCTAGCCGCGCTGCACGGCATGACCCTGCAACCGGTGACGCGCTTCGCCGCGATCGGCGCCGCTGCGCTGATCGGCCTGCTGGCCCCCGACACCAGCGTGAAACAAGTACGCAAACGCTACCTGACGGCGTTGCAAAAGGGCCTGCCGGATTCGCTGGATCTGATGGTGATCTGCACCCAGGCCGGCCTGGGTCTGGAAGCGGCCATCGCCCGGGTGGCAAATGAAATTCGCGCCGCGCACCCCGCGATTGCAAAAGAACTGGAAACCACGTCGCGCGAGTTGCAAATCACCGCCGAAAGCCGCCTGGCGCTGGACGCCATGGCGCGGCGCACCGGCCTCGATAGCCTCAAGCGCCTGGCCGTCACGCTGACGCAATCCATGCAATACGGCACACCCCTGGTCGCCGCGCTGCGCGGCCTGTCGGCGGAAATGCGCCAGGAAGCCCTGACCCGATTCGAGGAACGCGCCGCCCGCCTGCCCGTCATGCTCACCCTGCCAATGGTGGTGTTCATCCTGCCCTGCGTCTTCATCGTCGTCGGCGGCCCCGCGGTGCTCCGCATCATGGCCGCCCTGCACCACGCATGAACCGCGTTCCTGACATGTGGCGTCGCCTGATCGGGCCGGTGGGAGGGGAGGGCGAGAAAGGCCAGGGGGCGCTGCCCCCTGGACCCCTGCCAAGGGTAGGCCCTTGGAACCCTTCCCTTTGGTTCGGCGTGGGTGGGGGGGGCACGGGGTCTGGCGCGGCCTGGGTGGAGACGGGCGCTGTGCCCGTCTCCACCCAGGCCGCGCCAGACCCCGTGCCCCCCCCACCCACGCCGAACCAAACCGATGGGGGTCCAGGGGACCTATCCCCTGGCAGGGGGTCCAGGGGGGCAGCGCCCCCCTGGCCTTTGCCGCCCTCCCCTCCGACCGGCCCGATCAGGCGACGCCAAATAGCCGGGATGGGGATTCTGGCGGTGGTGCTGGGTGGCTGTGCCGTGGGTCGGGTTGCCGGGGCACCCGGCGTTGAGGTGGCGAGGGCGGCGTTGGCGGGAGGGAACCCGGTGTTGGCGTTGCAGGCCGGGCAGCGGGTTTTGGCGCGGG
>JAKAZJ010000128.1 GCA_021826565.1 Pseudomonadota bacterium
CGGGTGGGGGGGAGCGGGGGCCGATGCCAGCTTGCCGGGGGGAAGTCAATCGCGGTGGTGGGGTCTCGGTTAGAAAGCCGGTGCGGGCCGGCGCCGCCGTTCGAACCGAAAATACAACCTGCGCGGCTTGGGCCAGCGCGGCTTGGACCAGCGCAGCTTGTGGACAGCGCGGCCTGCTGGCATCAAGACGCCGCGACAGGAGGTGGCGGATGGCGGTGAACAAGATCTATCCGGACGCAACGGCGGCGCTGGCCGGCCTGCTGCGCGACGGCATGACCGTGATGTCCGGCGGGTTCGGGCTGTGCGGGATTCCCGCGGCCCTGATCGAGGCGATCCGCGACAGCGGCGCGCGCGACCTGACCGTGATTTCGAACAATGCCGGGATCGACGATGCCGGGCTGGGCCTGCTGCTGGCCACGCGCCAGATCCGCAAGATGATCAGCTCGTATGTGGGGGAGAACGCGACCTTCGCGGCGCAGTACCTGGCCGGGGAACTCGAAATCGAGTTCAACCCCCAGGGCACTTTGGCCGAGCGCATCCGCGCCGGCGGCGCCGGCATCCCGGCTTTCTTCACCGCCACCGGCGCCGGCACCGACATCGCCAAGGGCAAGCCCACCGAGCAATTCGACGGCCGGCTATACGTGATGGAACGCGGCCTGACCGCGGATCTGGCCGTGATCCACGCCTGGAAGGCCGATCCCGAGGGCAATCTGGTGTTCCGCAAGACGGCGCGGAACTTCAATCCGATCATGGCGACCGCGGCGAAGACCACGGTGGTGGAGGTCGAGGAACTGGTCGCCTCGGGCCAGATCGACCCCGATCACATCGTCACGCCGGGGATTTTCGTCGATCGTATCGTGCGGCTGGCGCGCGTGGACAAGCGCATCGAACAGCGCACCGTGCGCACACGCAGCTAGGGCAGGGGAGCGGCCGATGGCCTGGACACGCGATCAGATGGCGGCCCGCGCCGCGCGCGAGCTGCAAGACGGGTTCTACGTCAATCTGGGGATCGGCATCCCGACCCTGGTGGCGAATCACATCCCCGAAGCGATGTCGATCCAGCTCCATTCCGAAAACGGGATGCTGGGCATGGGCGCGTTCCCGTTCGAGGGCGAGGAGGACGCCGACCTGATCAACGCCGGCAAGCAGACGGTCACCGCGCTGCCGACCACCAGCTTCTTCGATTCCGCCGCCAGCTTCGCCATGGTGCGCGGCGGGCATATCGATATCTCGATCCTGGGCGCGTTGCAGGTGGCCGAGAACGGCGATCTGGCGAACTGGATGATCCCGGGGAAGATGGTCAAGGGCATGGGCGGCGCGATGGACCTGGTGGCCGGCGTGCGCCGCGTGGTGGTGCTGATGGAACACACCGCCGGCGGCAAGCCGAAGCTGCTGACGCGCTGCGGGCTGCCGCTGACCGGGGCGGGCGTGGTCGATCTGGTGATCACCGAGCTCGGCGTGTTCGACATCGCACGGCCCGGGCTGACGCTGACCGAGCTTGCGCCGGGCGTGACGGTGGCGGAACTGCGCGCGAAGACCGAGGCGGCGTTCGCGCTGGCGCCGGGGCTGCGCGAAGCGGCCTGATCCGCATGCTCGGGTAGATGGCTGGTCAGGCCCGGCCATGACGGAAGGGCGCGCGGTCAGACCGTGGCTGTGCCGGCGATCGTCACCCGCCAATGGATCCGGTCCTGCTCGGGCGGGTAGTCGCCCGCGGCACGGTGATAGGCGCAGCGATTGTCCCAGATCACGATATCGCCCACCGCCCAGCGGTGGCGATAGGTGGCACCGGGCTGGATCATGCGGTCGGTCAGCTCCTCGATCAGCGCGTCGCTGTCTGCCGCAGCCATCCCTTCCAGATACAGGATTTTCCCGGGATCGAAATAGAGCGAGACCCGCCCCGTGTCCGGATGACGGCGCAGGATTTTGTGGAACGCGGGCGGGCGATCCCGGTCCTCGGGGTTCAGCAGCGCGACCGAACGCCGCCGGCCGCCATAGACGAACGCGCCGCGCACGCCTTCCAGCCGCGCGCGCAGCGACGCCGGCAAGGCCTCGGCCGCGGCGTAGCCCGAGGCGAAATGCGTATCCCCGCCTTCGGACGGGATCGCCAGCGCATAAAGCTGCGTGGCCTTGAACGAGGGGTGGTCGTAGGCGCCGTCGGTGTGCCAGTCCTCGGCGCCGCGGCGATACACCGCCTGGTCCAGCGTGCCGTCGGCGCGGAACTTGTTGATGCCGAGCAGCGTGATCTCGGGATGCTCGGGATGGCGGGTGGATTTCGACGGGTGCGGGACGATGGCGCCGAAGCGGCGGCTATGGGCCAGGAATTCGGGGATGGTCAGGTGCTGACCCGGGATCACCAGCACGCCCTCGGCGTCCAGCCAGGCCTGATTGACGGCGGCAAATCCGGCATCGTCGAGCGTGCGGACATCGATCCCGTGCAGCGCGGCGCCGATGCGTTCGCCGCGTCGTTCCAGTTCGGGCATGGCGGTTCCTCCGTTGATTTCGGCGGAGTGTGCGCCGGCGCGGGCCGAGGTCAATCCTGGGTGCGAGGGCCGTGCCTCGGGCGGCATCGCCAGGCCGCTACGGCTGGATCCGGAACCGCGCCGCCGTGACCGCGTCCGCGCTGACCGCCGCGGTTACCGCGGCCTCCCCGGCGGCATCCTGCACCACCGCCAGCACGTCGCGGAACCACGTCCCGCCGCGGGCGCGGGCCAGGAACAACCGTCCCAGCGCGTCGGCCGCCGCGCCGCGCGGCGCGCAGCAGGCGCAGCCCGCGGCGTGGAACGGGCGCGGCTCGGGCGCGAACCGCGCCACCACCGCGGCTCCCGATTCCGCCATCGGCGCATCGCCGGCAATCAACAGCGCCGTTTCCGGCCCCGCCGCCGCGGCCGGGCCGAAGCGCACCGGGATTCGATGGTCCGTTTCAATCATAGGCTGGACATAAGGATATGTTTATGTCAGGGTCAACCCCATGGAGCCGCTCCTCGCCGCCCTGCGCGCCTGCGCCGAACCCACCCGTCTGCGCCTGCTGGCGCTGGGCGCGGTCGGCGCGTTCTGCGTCTCGGAGTTCACCGAGATTCTGGGCCAGTCCCAGCCCCGCCTGTCGCGCCACCTGAAGCTGCTCTGCGACGCCGGCCTGCTCGGCCGCAACCGCGAAGGCGCGAATGTCTGGTTCGCCGTCCCGCCCGGCCCCGCCGGCGCGCTGACGCGCGACCTGCTTGCCCGCCTGCCGCCGGACGATCCGATCCTCGCCGCCGATCGCCGAGGCGCCGCCCGGGTACTGGCCGAACGCGCCCGCATCGCCTCGGAATCCTTCCAGCGCCAGGGCGCGGAGTGGGATGAGACGCGCGCGCTTCAGCTTCCCGCCGCGGCGGTGGAGGCCGCGCTGGTTGCCCTGGTCCCGCCGCGCGGCGTGGCGCGTCTGCTGGATATCGGCACCGGCACCGGGCGCGTCCTGGAACTGCTCGCCCCGCAGATCGGCGAAGGCCTGGGCATCGACGCCTCGCCGGCGATGCTGGCATTGGCTCGCGCCCGGCTGGCCCGCGCCGGCATCGCCCATTGCGCGGTCCAGCGCGCCGATATGTACCGCCTGCCGCTGCCCGATGCCGGGTTCGACCTGGTGGTGGCGCAGATGGTGCTGCACTACGCCGAGGCGCCCGATCGCGTGCTGGCCGAGGCCGCGCGCGTGCTCGCCCCCGGCGGGCGGCTGGTGGTGGTGGATCTTGGCCCGCATGGCCGCGCCGATCTGACCGCCCGCTTCGCCCATCGCTGGCCCGGCTTCGCGCCCGCGGCGATGACCCGGATGCTGGCCGATGCCGGGCTGGCCGCCGGCGCCACGCAGGAAATCCCGCCCGCCCAGTCCGGCGGTCTGCCGGTCCGCGTCTGGACCGCACACGCCGCCGTCCCCGAACCCGTCGTCTGAACGAAAGATCCGCATGTCCCGCGCGCATATTCTCGACGCCCTGACCGACCGCGTGTTGCTGTGCGACGGCGGCATGGGTTCGCGCGTGCAGGCGCTGCACCTGGACGTGGAAGCCGATTACTGGGGGCGCGAGAACTGCACCGACGTGCTGTGCCTGTCGCGCCCCGACCTGGTGCGCGAAATCCACCGCGGCTATTTCGCGGCCGGCGCCGATATCGTGGAAACCAACAGCTTCGGCGGCTCGCCGGTCACCCTGGCCGAGTTCGACCTGGCCGACCGCGCCTATGAGCTCAACCGCCGCGCCGGCGAACTGGCGCGCGAGGCGGCGGACAGTTTCGCCGACGACCGTGCCCGCTACGTGCTGGGCAGCATCGGCCCGGGGACCAAGCTGCCGAGCCTCGGCAACATCGCCTATGATCCGCTGGAGGATGCGCTGGCGGAACAATGCCGCGGCCTGATCGCCGGCGGCGTGGATGCGATCCTGATCGAGACCTGCCAGGACCCGTTGCAGATCAAGGCCGCGGTCAACGGCGCCAAGCGCGCCCGCGCCGCCGCCGGCACCGACACGCCGGTGTTCGTACAGGTCACGGTGGAAACCACCGGCACCTTGCTGGTCGGCCCCGACATCGCCGCCGCCGCCGCCGTGGTGCGCGCGCTGGACGTGCCGCTGCTGGGTCTGAACTGCGCCACCGGGCCGCAGGAGATGGCCGAGCATATGCGCTGGATCGCCGGCAACTGGCCCGGCCTGATCTCGGTCCAGCCGAACGCCGGCCTGCCGGAACTGGTGGACGGGCGCACCCATTACCCGCTGGGCGCGGCGGAACTCGCAAGCTGGCTGGAACGCTTCGTCGCCGAGGACGGCGTCAACCTGATCGGCGGCTGTTGCGGCACCGACGTCGCGCATATCGAGGCGCTGGACGCGATGCTGCGCAAGCGCGGCGGGTTCCGCCCGGCGCCGGTCGCGCGCACGCCGGTGTGGGTGCCCTCGGTCGCGTCCTTGTATCAATCCGTGCCGTTGCGCCAGGAGAACGCGTTCTTCGCCATCGGCGAGCGCTGCAACGCCAACGGGTCCAGGAAATGGCGCGGCCTGCAGGAAGCCCATGACTGGGACGGCTGCGTCGCCATGGGCCGCGAGCAGCTCGGCGAAGGCTCGAACGCGCTCGATGTCTGCACCGCCTTTGTCGGGCGCGATGAGATGTTCGAGATGGCGGCGGTGGTCCGCAACTTCACCTCCTCGGTCAACGCGCCGCTGGTGATCGACAGCACCGAGACCCCGGTGATCGAGGCGGCGCTGAAGCTGCATGGCGGCAAGCCGATCATCAACTCGATCAATTTCGAGGATGGCGAAGGCCACGCCGCCGACCGGCTGCGCCTTGCCCGCCGCTTCGGCGCCGCGGTGATCGCGCTGACGATCGATGAGACCGGCATGGCGAAGACCGCGGACGCCAAGCTGGCGGTGGCTCGCCGCCTGATCGATTTCGCCTGCACGCAACACGGCCTGGCGCAGTCCGATCTGCTGATCGACCCGCTGACCTTCACCATCGCCACCGGCAGCGAGGACGACCGCAAGCTGGGGCAATGGACCCTGGAAGGGATCGCCGCGATCGCCGCGGCATTCCCCGAGGTGCAGATCATCCTGGGCCTGTCGAATATCAGCTTCGGGCTGAACCCGGCCGCGCGCGCGGTGCTGAACTCGGTGTTCCTCGATCACGCGGTGCGCGCCGGCATGACCGGGGCGATCGTGCATGTCAGCAAGATCCGCCCGCTGCACCAGATCCCGCCCGAGGAAGTCCAGGTTGCCGAGGACCTGATCTTCGACCGCCGCCGCGAGGGCTACGACCCGCTGCAACGCCTGCTGGAGCTGTTCGCCGACCGCAAACTGGCCGACACGGCGAAGAAGCAGCGCGCCGAGACGGTGGAGGGCCGGCTCAAGGACCGCATCGTCGATGGCGACCGCAAGGGCCTGACCGACGAACTCGACGACGCCCTGAAAACCCTGCCGCCGCTGTCGATCATCAACGACGTGCTGCTGGACGGGATGAAAGTGGTGGGCGAGTTGTTCGGCGCCGGCAAGATGCAGCTGCCGTTCGTGCTGCAATCGGCCGAGACGATGAAGGCCGCCGTCGCCTATCTGGAACCGATGATGGAGCGGGTGGACGGCCAGGAGAAGGGCACCATCGTGCTGGCGACCGTGAAAGGCGACGTGCACGACATCGGCAAGAACCTGGTCGATATCATCCTGACCAATAACGGCTACCGGGTGGTC
>JAKAZJ010000129.1 GCA_021826565.1 Pseudomonadota bacterium
CGGGTTGCCGGTGCCCGCCGAAAGCTTCCAGCTGGGCGTGGTCGATCGGCTGTTCTCGCGCGTCGGCGCCGCCGACGATCTGGCGCGCGGCCGTTCCACCTTCATGGTGGAGATGACCGAGACGGCGGCGATCCTGCATCAGGCCGGGCCGCAATCCCTGGTGGTTGTCGATGAAATCGGGCGTGGAACAGCAACGCTGGACGGGCTCGCGATCGCCTGGGCGGTGCTGGAGGCGCTGCACGGTGCGGTACGCTGCCGCACCATCTTCGCCACGCATTTCCACGAACTCGCGACCTTGGCCGAACGCCTGCCGCGGCTGCGCCCGCACACGATGCGGGTGAAGGAATGGAAGCGCTCGGTGGTGTTCCTGCACGAGGTCGCAGAAGGCGCGGCCGGCAGGTCCTGGGGCGTGCATGTGGCGGAACTCGCCGGGGTGCCGGCCGCGGTGGTGCGCCGCGCCGGGGGGCTGCTGGCGGCGCTGGAAGCCGGCGGTGGGGGCCTGCGCGCGGCTCCCTTGCCGCTGTTCGCCGTCGCGACCCCCAGCCCATACCCGCCGGCGCTGGCAGCGCTCGTCGCCCTGGACCCGGACCGTCTCACCCCGCGGGAGGCGCTGGAGGCACTCTATCGTCTCAAATCGCTCCTTGACCCTTGCGCCGACGGCGGTGGCCTGTAAGCATCTCCGCATGCTCCATCAATTGCCTGAAGCCGAGGCCGCCGCCGCCGCCGCCCCGCTGGTTGCCGCCCTCGCCGGACTTGCCGAAGCCGCCGGCACCATGTCGCGAGAGGCAGCGCTCGGCGCGTTTCGCCGCCACCTGGCACGGATCCAGACCCAGGTGCGGGAGACGTTCGAGCAGGGTGAGATTTCCGGATTGCAAGCAGGGCGGCAACTGGCCGGACTGACCGACGGGCTGGTCCGCGCGCTGTTCGCCCATGCTTCGGCCGAGATCGGTGGCATTGAAACCTTATGCGTCGCGGCCACCGGAGGCTACGGGCGTGGCACGCTGGCCCCGTTCAGCGATATCGATCTGCTGTTCCTGACGCCGGTGCAGGCCTCGGCGCATATTCTGGCCGCGGTCGAATACATGCTGTATTTCCTGTGGGACCTGGGACTGAAAGTCGGCCATGCGACGCGATCCGTGGACGAATGTCTGACCGAGGCCGCCGGCGACATCACGATCCGCACCGCGCTGCTGGACGGACGCTATCTGACCGGAGACGCGGCGCTGTTCAGCAGCTTCCACGAACGCTTCCGCGCCGCGTGCAAGACGTCGGGCGCGGCGGAATATATCGCCGCCAAGCAGGCCGAGCGCGAGGCGCGCCATCGCCGCTTCGGCGACAGCCCGTTCGTAGTGGAACCGAACATCAAGGAAGGCCGTGGCGGGTTGCGCGATCTGCAAACCCTATACTGGATCGCGCGCTACACCTTCGACACCTACACGATGGGCGAACTGGCGGACGTGGCCGGGGTGCTCTCAGCCGACGAAGCGCGCCACGCGCGGCGCTCCTGGGAGTTCCTGTGGACGTTGCGGTTCCACATGCACTACGTCGCTGGCCGGGCTGAGGAACGCCTGACCTTCGACCTGCAGCCCGTCATCGGCGCGCGCATGGGCTATACCCGCCACGGCCGCCAGGACGGGGTGGAACGCTTCATGCGCCATTATTTCCTGACCGCGCGTGAGATCGTGCGCGTCACCCGCGTGGTGGAGCCGGCAATCCTGCGCGCCGCGCTGGGACCTCCGGCGGTCGCGGCCGAGACCGACAAGGCCCTGGTGGAAGCCGGCTTCGTCCTGGCGGACGGGCAATTGCTGCCGCTGCCGGGGCGGGATTTCGACTCTGAGCCGATCCAGATGCTGCGCATCCTGAAGCTCGCGCGCGATCGCGAGCTGGAGCTGCACCCGCTGGCCATGCGGTCATTGATCCGCAACGAACGCGCTGCCGCCGGGCTGCGCGGCAACGCGGAAGCGGCCGATCTGTTCATGGACCTGCTCTGCGGACATACGCCGGGGCATGGGCGCGAACACGGGCATCCGGACGGCGCGAAATGGCTTGCGATCCTGAATGAGGCCGGATTCCTGGGCCGGTTCCTGCCCGACTGGGGGCGGATCGTCGGCCAGATGCAATTCGATACCTATCATATCTTCACCGTGGATGAGCACACGATCGAGGCGATCCGCGTTCTGAACACGCTGGAACGCGGCGAGCTGGGAGAGGTGGCGCCGGTCGCCTCGGGCCTCGTGGATCACATCCAGTCACGGCGCGCGCTGTATCTGGCGATGCTGATGCACGACATCGCCAAAGGACGCGGCG
Organism: Pseudomonadota bacterium; assembly: GCA_021826565.1. Next base: position 2,308 of record JAKAZJ010000129.1, read on the forward strand.
GCGACCATTCCCGCATCGGCGCCGAACTGGCGCTGGAAACCGGACCCGCGCTGGGCCTCTCCGCCGAAGAAACCGAGACCGTTTCGTGGCTGGTACTGTATCACTTGATCTTCAGCGAGACGGCGTTCAAGCGCGATATCGACGACCCCAAAACCATTCTGGATCTGGCGGATACGATCCAGTCGCCGGAACGGTTGCGCCTTCTGCTGATCCTGACCGTGGCCGACATGCGGGCGGTGTCGAAGAAGGTCTGGAATGGCTGGAAAGCCACTCTTTTGCGCGAGCTTTATTCGCGGGTGGCCGAGGTTCTGGAAGGCGGGCTGGCGACCACCGAACGCGACGTGCGCGTCACCCGCGCAAAGGATGCCGCCGCCGCGCTGCTGCCGGATTGGCCAGCAGCGGACATCGCCGCCTTCACCGCACTGGGCTATCCTGGCTACTGGCTCTCGTTCGATCCGGAGACCCACGCCCGGCACGCCAGCCTGACCCGTGAGGCCGAGCGACGCGGTGCGCCGCTGACCGTGCATACCGAACCCTTGCCGGCGCGCGCGGTCACCGAGGTGACGGTGTACTGCACCGATCATGCCGGCCTGTTCAGCAAAATATCAGGCGCTTTGGCGGTCGCAGGGGCATCGATCGTGGATGCGCGGATCCATACCATGACCAACGGCATGGCGCTGGACACGTTCTGGGTGCAGGACGCGGCGGGGGGGATTTTCGACGCTCCGCACCGCGTCGCGAAGCTGGCGGCGCTGATCGAGCAGGCGCTGTCCGGGCGGCTGCGGCTGGGGGTGGAGATACCCAGGCTGTCCTCCAAGCTGCTGGTCGGACGGCGGATGCGCGCGATCCATGTCCCGCCGCGCGTGGTCATCGATAACCGCGCGTCCAATACCTACACCGTTCTGGAAGTGAACGGACGCGACCGGCCCGGTCTGCTGCACGACGTTACCGCGGCAATCAGCGAGCAGGGGCTGCAGATCGCCTCGGCCCATGTCACCACCTATGGCGTGCGCGCGGTGGACGTCTTCTACGTGAAAGACGTGTTCGGGCTGAAAGTTACCAACGAGGCGAAGCTGCGTCAGCTGCGCACGGCGCTGCTGGCCGCCCTGACGACGCCCGACGAGGTGGTGCCGGCGGAAGCCGCTCCGGTACGCCGACGCAGACGCATCGCCGCGGGCTAGGCGGCCCTCGCGGTCAGCTCAGATGGCGCTTGCTGTCCAGCCATCCCATCATGTGTTGGTTGAACACGTCCGGATGCTCGACATTGGGGAAATGCCGCGCCGCGGCGATTTCCGCGTAGCTACCCTGTCGGACCAGGGCGGCGATGCGCCGGTTCTCCGCCGGCGGCGTGCCCGGGTCTTGGTCGCCGCACAGCACCAGGACTGGTGTCGCCACCTCAGGCAGGCGCGGAGTGAAATCGAAATCCATGATCGCCTGGCAGCTGCCGATGTAACCGGCGGGTGACGTCGCGGCGACGGTATCGCGGATCTGGCGCAGCCGTGCCGGCTCGCGCGCCGGATACGCATCGGTGAACCAGCGTGCCACGGTCGCGTCCGCCAGCGGCGCCACTGATCCGGCGCGTTCCACCGTGGCGATCCGTTCGGCCCAGGCGCCAATTCCGTCCGTCGGCGTGGACGGTCGGGTGTCGCACCAGATTGCCGAGATCAGCCGCGACGCGTGTTCGAGCGCGAACGCCTGGCCCAGCATCCCGCCGATCGACAGGCCAATGTAATGCACCCGCGCGATCGCCAGCGCGTCCAGCGCGCCGGCCACATCCGCGGCGAGCGCCGACATGGTGTAGGGGCCGGCCATCGCGTCGGATCCACCATGGCCGCGCATATCCAGACGCAGCACGCGGAAACCGGCGGCCAGCAAGGGCGGGACTTGCTCGGCCCACATGCCGCCATCCGCGGCGAGCGAGTGGGTGAAGCAGACCACCGTGGACCCGGGATCGCCCAACAGATCGTAGGCGATCGCACGGCCATCCAGAAACAGTTTCATCGGCGTTGTTCTCCCTCGGGCGTTCCGGGGGAGATTACGCTGGCTACAGCAGATCAGCCAGCGCGCCGTCACCCGGCGTGACATCGATGCCGCCCAGACCGGCTGCGACCTCACTGCCCATGGCGCGCAAGCTTTCCTCACGGATCAGGCCGGCCAGTTCGCGCCGCAACGCCAGGAAGCCGGGGGTCATCATCTCCTCCGGGTCGCGCGGGCGGGGCAGCAAGACCGGCAGCTCGGCCTTCACCTTGCCGGGGCGCGCCGTCATTACATAGACGCGGTCCGACAGGAAAATCGCCTCGTCGATATCATGCGTGACGAACAGGACCGTGATCCCCAGGCGTTGCCAGATATTGGTCAGGATCTGCTGCATGATCACGCGGGTCTGGGCGTCCAACGCGCCAAACGGTTCGTCCAGCAGCAGCACCTTGGGCCCGGTTGCCAGTGCGCGAACAATGCCGACGCGCTGCTTCATCCCGCCCGACAGCCGGTCCGGGTAGTGGTCTTCGAACCCAATCAGACCAGACAGCGACAGAAGAGTACGCGCCTTGCGCTCGCGTTCATCGACCCCCACGCCTTTCATCTTCAGCCCGAATTCCACATTCTGGCGCACCGTCTTCCAGGGGAACAACGAATATTGCTGGAACACCATGCCGCGATCGGCGCCCGGGCGGCGGATCGGCACGCCGTCCACCGCGACCTCGCCATAGGTCGGTCGGATGAAGCCGGCCACGGCGTTCAGGAGGCTGGATTTGCCGCAGCCGGACGGCCCAAGGATGGACACGAACTCGCCCGGGCGCACCGTCAGCGATACGTCGGCGACCGCGGCCATGGCGCCGTAATTCAGACCGAAATGGTCGATCTCGATCAGGCCGCTGGCGTGGGTCACGGCGTTACCGCCCAGGGCATGGCAATGCGGCTCAGGTAGCGGATGAAAGCACTGGATACCAGGCCCAACAGGCCGATGGCCACCATGCCCAGCACAATGTCGGGGTACTGGATCAGCGAGTAGGCCGCCCAGGTGAAATAGCCGATCCCGGACTGGCCCGAGATCATCTCGGCCGCGATCACCGAAACCCATCCCACACCCATGCCCACGGCCAAGCCGGTGAAGATCGCCGGCAGCGCGCCAGGTAAATAAACCTCGCGGAAGATCGCCGCCTCCCCGGCACCGAGCGTACGCGCCGCCAGCACCAGCACCGGGTCGATCCGGCGCATCCCGTGCAGCGTGTTCAGCAGGATCGGAAAGAAGGCGCCCAGAAACGTGATGAACACGATGCTCTGGAAATCGGTCGGCCACAGCATGATGGAAATCGGCACCCAGGCGATCGCCGGAACCGGACGCAGCAATTCGCAGAGCGGGAAGATCAGCGCATGCGCGGTGGCGGAGCGGCCGATCAGCAGCCCGATCGGCACTGCCGCCAGCGCGGCAAGCACAAATCCCAGATAAACCCGTTCGCAACTGACCACTACGTCGGTCAGGAACGCCGCGGAGGGCACGACATCCAACGCCCGCCACGCCACCACCGACGGCGCGGGGATGTTGTCGAACCGCAGGAAGAAATCGAGATGCGTCGCGCTGGCCGCCTGCCACAGCACCAGGAAGACGGCGATCGACAGCGTACCCAAAGCCGCGGCCCGCAAGGCCGGATGGGTGCGGCGCGCAACCGCCCGGAGCGGCGTATCGGCCGGTGCCTCAGTTTCGGCGATCGGCAACGGCATGTCCATCAGGATACTCGTCCTTGCGTCCTTGACGAGCAGGATCGCGGCAACTAGGAGCGTTTGCCAATCGAGGTGGCGATTCGGTGGGTGATTAGTTGCCAATCGGACAGGTTCTGAGCAGATTTGCGTCGACCGCCACATGATATGCCTAAACG
>JAKAZJ010000130.1 GCA_021826565.1 Pseudomonadota bacterium
CTGCAAGCGATCGACTACGACGAAGCCTTGCGCGAAAAAATCATCGTCGGTACCCCCGCGATGGTGATCGACAGGCTGGCGGCGCTGCGTGACGAACTTGGCATCGATGGAATCCTGGCCGAGCTCAACTCGGGCAGCCGGATTCCGCATGCGCAGGTGCGCCGCGCATTGGAATTGTTGTGCTCCGACGTGATGCCCGCGTTTGCAACCACACACTGACCTGAAGGACCGATCATGACCGCTTTTACCTGGGAACATATCCACCTACGCAGCCCCGATCCGGCTGCCACTGCGGCTTGGTATCAGGATAAACTTGGTGCCGAGGTGATCCGCACGCCGCAGGCTGACGGAACGACGCGCATCGACCTGCTGCTGGGTGGCGGACAGAAGGTGTTCATCGCGCCGGCCAATCCGTCGCTGTCCACCGCCATGCCACCGGATGCGCCGTATTTCGGGCTGGAACATATCGGCCTGACGGTGTCGGATATCGACGCCGCAACGGCGGAACTTAAGGCCAAGGGCGTGCATTTCACGCTCGACCCGATGACCGCGCGGCCTGGCGTGCGCATCGCGTTTCTGCGCGGACCGGAGAATGTCTCGATCGAACTGATCCAGCGCGGCTGAGCCGCATGGCCGCGCTTCGGGTCGTGACGATCCAGCGCCTGAGCGCGGCCGATCGTGCCGCGATCGCAGCGGTCGATCCGCGCGTGATGCTGACCGATGCGGGCGGTTGGTTCGACGGCGAAATTCGCGCCACCTGGCCTGACTTCACCGCCCGTCGTTACCTGACCGATGGCAGCGTCGGCCACGGGACCCGCGCCGAACGCGACGCGCTGCTGGCCGAAGCCGAGGTGATCCTGGGCGGATGGCCGTTCCCGCGCGACCTGCGCGCCCGCGCGCCGCGGCTGCGCTGGTTCCATCAGCGCCCCGCCGGCGCGTCCAACCTGCGGCTGGGCGATTTGTGGGGAAGCGATGTGATCGTGACCACCTCGCGCGGCGTCGGCAACACACTGGCGATGGCGGAATATGCGATCGCCGGGATCCTGCATTTCGCCAAGGGGCTGGACGTGGCCGCGGCGGACCGTTCCGACTTCAACCATCGTGCTTACCGCCCCTGGCTGATCGCGGGCAAGACGCTGTGCGTGGTGGGGGCCGGAGGGATCGGGCGGGAGGTCGGGCGACTCGGTGCCGCTTTGGGGATGCGCGTGATCGGCACGCGCGGGACAACCGGCGCGACCATCCTTCCCACGGGGTTTGCAGCGCTGGCGGGGCCGGAGGCGCTGGACGGGTTCCTGGCGGAAGCCGACGCGGTTGCGATTTGCTGCCAGTGGACCGAGGCCACCACGCATCTTTTCAACGCGGCCCGCTTCGCGGCGATGAAACCGGGGGGTGTTCTGGTGAATGTGGCGCGCGGGGAGATCGTGGATGAGGTCGCGCTGGAAGCCGCCCTGGCCGCAGGCCGGCTGCGCGGCGTGATGCTGGATGTGTACCAGGGAGAGTTTGAGCATCCACCGCCGGAAACCCTGTGGCAGGATCCGCGGGTGCTGTTCACGCCCCATGTCTCCGGCGCGGCCGATACCGCCCGGCATGGGGCGATCGACCTGTTCCGCGACAACCTGGCCGCGTTCCTGGAGGGGAGGACGTTACAGAACGTGATCGACTGGACACGCGGGTATTAGGGCCCGCCATTCCGCGCGCCCTGTCGTCGCCCTGGTTCGGCGACGAGGCGATGGGTTCAAATCACGCGCCGAAGCGGTTGCCTAGCTGCGCCGTCGGCATCGATCCCGTGGCGATTGTTGTGCGTACGTGGCCCGATTGGTGAGTGTCGTGGTCTTGACGATGCCATCAGCTACACCCCCATCGCCGCCGCCAGCATGGTCCGCCCGGTCTGCCCGGCAGCCAGGTCGTGGGCGTTCACGATTGCGAGGCGAAAGCCGCCCGGCGGCATCGCGTGCCGCGCCGGATCGCGCTCGGCGTGGAAGGTGATCTGCACGCTGCTCACCCCCGGTAAGGCCCGCACCGCAGCCACCACCGCCTCCGGCGGGTGCCGGTAGCGTGGCCCGTGGGGAGCGAACAGTACCACGCTGAAGCCGTCGCTTCGCGATGCATCATCGAAATCCCACACGCCGTCCGCGTAGAGCCGAACCAGCGCCGCGACCCAGCCGGGTCCATACAGGTCGGGCCATTGATCTGCGAAACGCAAATGCGCTTCGATGATACGTCCGCCGATGGTTTCGAAATTCGCCATCCCGGTGTAACCGGGCAGATGCCGGGCGGCCCAGGCGCCGCACCATTCCTCCACCTCCGGGATTTGCTCGGCGTGGATCTGCCAGTATTCAAACACGCCCCCGGGCCCTGGCGCCCCGGTCGCGTGGCGCCACCAGTGCGGCGCCCCGTCTACCAGCGCCACGTCGGAGCTGACATGCCGACCCGTCAGCAGTCGGCTCCAGAAATGACCAGGGGTCAGCGCCGCCGCATAGTCCGCGGCCGAGGCGATTACTCGGCTGCCGGTCCCCATCCCGCGCAGGTTGATGATCGGCTTGGAGAACACGGGAAAGGACGGCGGCATGACGCCGTGTGGCGCTGCTTCCAGCCCTTGCGACTGTGCCACGGCGAGTTTGTCGTAGATCCAGCGATGGGCCGGATACCATTGCCACGAGTCGGCATCCTCGGTGGAGATACGCACCTCCGGGGGGCAGGCAACGCCGTCGAAATACTGCAACCGCCAGGGATCAACCTCGCAGATCGGCATCGGTCAGCCGGCCGGACGCAGCCGGGGCGGCAATGTTGCCAAAGACTCGGCGGTGTCGAAATCGCGCAGCACCGCATCGTCGGACATTTCCACCTCGGCGACGTGTTCGATGTGCTGGGCCAGCAGAAAGCGGGCGCCGGAATCCCCGGTGATGCGCAGGATCTCGGGGAAGAAGCGGCGGTCCCACAGCATCGGATTGCCTTGCTTGCCCCGGAATGTGGGCAGCACGATCAGGCGGCCCTCGACCGGGTCATAGGCTTCCAGAAGACGATCGATCATGCGGCCCGTCACCAGCGGCATATCGCCCAGGCAGACGATGGCGGCGGCGGCCTCGGGCGGAACGGCGGCGATCCCTGCTCGCAACGACGCCGATAGCCCGTCGGCGTAGTCCGGGGCATGCACCACGCGCACCGGCCGGCCACCCAGCGCGTGCGTGACCTGCTCGGCCTGATGTCCGGTCACAACCACCACGGGGCGGGCGTTGGAGGACAGCACGTTATCCACGATCCGCGCGATCATCGGTTTGCCGGAGCGGTCCACGACCAGAAGCTTGTTGAGAGGGGCCATCCGGCGCGACCGACCCGCGCCCAGGATCACGCCGGCGATCACCGGCGCGCTGCGCGGCGCCGGTCCCACACGGGCCTCGGCGGTCGCCTTCTCGCGCGGCAGCGGCCGGGCGTCCGTTTCCTTGAGCAATCCGCCTACTCCCAGGCGCGAGATCTCGGCTGACCCGACCGGAAGTCCTGCGAACAGGCGTGGCAGCACCAGATCGATCCCGTTCTGCTTCGGGCTGCGGGCGCAGCCGGGCAGGATCAGTGCGGGGCGCTGCCCAATGCGGCCGATGCAGATGAGGTTGCCAGGATCTACGGGCATCCCGAAATGCAGGATCTCGCCGCCGGCACGCACGATGCCTTCAGGTCCCACGTCACGCCGGTCCACCACCGCCGAGGCGCCGGCCACCAGCAGCAGGTCTGCGCCTTGCGCCACCAGGCCTTCCAACGCGGCGGCGATGGACGGCGTGTCGTGATGCACCCGCTGCGGCGGCAGCAGCGTGCCGCCCAGCGCCGTGATGCGAGCCTCGGTCACGGCGATGGTCTTCTCGGTGACGCTTTCCTTGATGCCGGGAAGTTCGGTCACGACCAGACCTACCGACAGGGCGCGGAACGGATGCAGCCGCAGTGCCGGACCGCCATGGCGGGCAACGGTCTCGGCCACGGTCACCAAGGTGCCGGGTACGGCGAAGGGGATCACTTTTACGGTCCCCACCAGGTCGCGCTTTGCCACCACCGCGCCGTCCGGCAGTGTGCCGACCGTCAGCGCCTCGTCGACGCCATTGAGACGATCGATCTTGCCAGCATCGGTGATCAGGATGCCAGCGGTCTCAGCGGTCAGGTTGACGCGGCCGGTCGCGGCGCGGGTGCGCGCCAGCAGGGGCGAGACCAGTGGCGCGGCGATGCGATCGGCCGCGATGTCTTCCGGCACGTCGCCCGGTTCTAAACGTGCAGCGATCACCTCGGTTACGCCGGCCGCGCGCAGTGCCTCCAGCGCCGCGTCATCCAGCACCGCGCCTTTGCGAATCATGCGCGCGTCCAGCCGGTGGGAGTGGGCGAGGATCGCGCCCCGCGCCTCCCCCAGTGGGACGGGGCCAAATCTCATGCCGCTTGCGCCGCGGGGCGGCTCTGGGCGTTATTCGGGGCGAGCGGCGATCCGCGCCTTGCCGCGACCAGTTCGGCGGCAATGGACAGGCCAATTTCGGGGGCGGTGACGGCCTCCAGGTTCAAACCGACCGGGCCTTTGATACGGCCCAGCGCCAGATCGTCGTGGCCCAGCGCGCGCAGCCTGGTGAGCCGCGCGGCATGGGTGCGGCGGGACCCGAGCGCGCCGATGTAGAACGCGTCCGACCTCAGGGCGTGGTCCAGCGCTGGATCGTCCAGCTTCGGATCATGCGTCAGCGTGACCACCGCGGTGCGGCTGTCGGGCGCCAGGGCCGCCAACGCTTCGTCGGGCCAGTCGGCGCGGATGGTGACATCGGGGAAGCGCTCGTCGGACGCGAAGCCACGGCGCGGGTCCACGACGGTCACGGCAAAGCCAACCTCGGTAGCGAATGGAACCAGCGCCTGTGCGATATGCACAGCGCCCACCACGATCAGGCGGAGCGGAGGATTGTAGGCGTGGAGGAACCAGTCCTCGCCCGCGATTTTGTGGGTACCGGAAGTGTCGTCCGCCAGCGCCGTCGCGGCAGCGGCATTGAGCGCGGCGGGCGCGCTGGCATCGGGCAGCAAGCGCTGAGCGCCGTCAGGCAAGCGTGTGGCGAGCACCACGGGGCGCTTGGCGGCGCGGGCCTTATCTAGCGCGGCAAGCAGGGCGGGGGTCATGCCAGCGGCTCCACGAAGACTTTCACCTTACCGCCGCAGGCCAGGCCCACTTCCCAGGCGCGTTCGTTCGTGACGCCAAAATCCAGCAGCTGCGGAATGCCGGTTGTCATGGTGGTCTGGGCGGCCTCGGCGACCGCACCTTCGATACAACCGCCGGACACCGATCCCGCCATCCGACCGGAAGCGGTCACGGCCATCTGGCTGCCGGCGGGGCGGGGAGAACTGCCCCAGGTTTCGGTGACGGTGGCGATTGCGACTTGCTCGCCGGCTTTGCGCCAAGCCGCGGCTTGCGTCAGGACATCTTCGACATCGGTGGTCATGGGAGGGGCTCCGCCCGGTTCGTGTTGACAGGTAATATGGGCCTGAAATGGGATCGGTGCGAGGGTGGGCCGAGCAGCGCCGTTCGGTGCGGGTCAGTTCGGCTGCGGGCGGCGGTCGTGATAGTTGTGGGCGTCGCTACACGCGGCGGTGCTCTATCATGGTGTCGAACAACGCGCCGTAGGCGGCAAACATCGCTTCTTGATCGTAGCTGCGAACCGCCTCGGCGCGGTTGGCCGCGCCCAGCACGGCGCGGCGCTCCGGCGCGCCGGCAAGGGCAAGAATCGAGCCAGCCAGGGCCTCGGGGCTCCGCGTGGTGACATACGGGGCGTTGTCGGCGGCTACCATCGCGCGTACGTCACCCACGTCGGTGGCGACGACCGGTAGGCTGGCGGCCATCGCCTCGATCACCGATAGCGGCATTTGCTCGGTGTCCGACGACAGGGAGAACACGTCAAAGCTGCGATAATACCCAGCCGGCGCGCGGCTGTGGCCGGCAAAATAGACGCGATCGGCCAGTCCCAGCGCGGTCGCGTGTGCGCGCAGCGTAGCGGCTTCGGGGCCATCGCCGACGATCACCAGCAGAGCCGAGATTTGGCTTCTGACGATCCGGAACGCATCGAGTAACCGGATCAGGTTCTTTTCCGGACGCAGCGCGGCGACGGTCCCGATTGTCAATGTGCCGGGCGGGCATGCGGGCAGCGGTACGGGGGCCGCGGTAGCATACGG
>JAKAZJ010000131.1 GCA_021826565.1 Pseudomonadota bacterium
TGACGCGCTGGCGGCAACCACCGCCCCGGTGATCGCAGTATCGCCGATCCTGGCCGGGCGGGCGGTGAAGGGACCGACGGCGAAGATGATGGCGGAGCTGGGTCTGCCGGTCTCGGCCCGCGCGGTAGCGGAACATTACGGCGGCCTGCTGGATGTGTTCGTCGCCGAACCGGAAGATGCGCCGACACTGACCGATCTGCCCGTCCGCGTGATTTCGGCACCGATCCTGATGCGCAGTCTGACCGAGAAGACCGCGCTCGCCCGGGTGATCCTGGGGGCGCTGTGATCGGGGCGGTCTGGGCGGCCGTGCCGGTCAAGGGCTTCGCCGGCGCGAAGCAGCGACTGGCCCCGGCGCTGACGCCGCCGCAGCGCCAGGCGCTGGCGCGGGCGATGCTGACCGACGTGCTGGCCGCGTTGGCCGCCGCGCCGCTGGCTGGAATCCTGGTCTGCACGGAAGACGCCGAGGCGGCCGCACTCGCCCGCGCTTACGGCGCCGAGGTCACGTCCGACGGCGCCAGCGCCGGTCACACCGGGGCGGTGATGGCGATGGGAAGGTGGTTGCGCGCGCGCGAATTGGGCGCGATGCTGACCGTGCCGGGCGATATCCCGCGCGTGACCGCGGCCGAGATCGCCGCGCTGATCACCGCCGCCGCGCCGGCACCGTCCTTCACCATCGCGCCGTCGCGCGACCGACTGGGGTCGAACGCGATCCTGCTGGCGCCCGAGAACGCGGTGCCGTTACGGTTCGGTGACGATAGTTTCTACCCGCATCTGGCCGCGGCCCGCGCGGCGGGGATCGCACCCGTGGTGGTGCCGCTGGCGGGGATCGGGCTCGATATCGACACACCGAACGACCTTGCCGCCTTGCGTGCGCTGCCGGCCCGCGCGGGCGGCTTGACCGAGGCGGTGCTGGCCGGTCTGGCGCCGTCCGTTACGACCGGTATGACCCGTTGATGTCGATATACCCGTGCGTCAGATCGCAGGTCCAGGCGGTACCGGAGCCACGCCCCAGCCCCAGATCGATCTCGATCGCGATCTCCCGGCCCTTCATATGCGCAACCACCGGGGTTTCGTCGTAGCCCGGCACCACGCCGCCGTCCTTCGCCATCCACACGCCGCCCACCGCGACCGACAACCGGTCGCGGTCGGCCGGCTCCCCGGCCTTGCCCACGGCCATGACGATCCGGCCCCAGTTCGCGTCCTCCCCGGCGATCGCGGTCTTGACCAGCGGCGAGTTCGCCACCGCCATCGCGACCCGCCGCGCGGATCGCGCCGTGACCGCGCCACGCACGTCGATACGCACGAACTTGGTGGCCCCCTCCCCGTCACGCACCACGGCGAGCGCGAGATCGGACAACACCTCGTTCAACGCCGCTGCAAACCCGCGCAGCATCGGCCCGCCGGCCGCCGGCACCCGCACATGCCGCGCCTGGCCGGTGGCGAACAGCAGCACAGTGTCCGATGTGGAGGTATCGGAATCCACCGTGGTCGCGTTGAAACTTCCGGCCACGCCCTTGCGCAGCAGCTTGTCCAGAACGGCGCCCGGAATCTTCGCATCCGTGGCAATGAAGCACAGCATCGTCGCCATATCCGGCGCGATCATGCCGCTGCCCTTGGCGATGCCGGTGATCCGCACTTCGGTCGCCCCGATCCGCGCCACGCGGGTGGCCGCCTTGGGGAAGGTATCGGTGGTCATGATCCCGCGCGCCGCCGCTTCCCAGCCATCGTCGCGCAGTGCCACGTGCAGCCCGGGCAGCGCGGCGGTCAGACGATCGGTCGCCAGCACCTCGCCGATCACGCCGGTGGAGGCGATGAACACCTCGCTTGGCTTGCAACCGGCGAGCTTGGCTGCCGCCGCCGCGGTGACGGCGCAGGTTTCGCGCCCCGCGCGTCCGGTGAACACGTTGGCATTGCCGGCATTCACCACCACCGCCCGCGCCCGCCCGCCGCGCAGGGCCGCGCGGCACCAGTCGATCGGCGCACCGGGACAGCGATTGCGTGTGAACACGCCCGCCACCGAGGTACCGGCAGCCAGTTCCAGCATCACCAGATCGGTGCGGTTGCGGTAGCGGATCCCCGCCTCCACCGCACCCAGGCGCACGCCGGCGACCGGCGGCAGGGCGGGCAAGGGTAGCGCGAGCGGGGAGAGCTTCGTGTCCATCGGTCCTTGGTTCCTTCAGTTCTTGCCGGCGTAGCTTTTCGCCATGCCTTCGCCGGGTTCGGCCTGCGGACCGAACGGCATGATCGGGTAGCGCAGCCCGGCCTTGGCCAGGCCCGTCAGGCCGGTCACGGCGCGGGCCAGATCGGCGGGCGGACAGGCCATCAGCATCTCGTCATCCGCGACGCCGCCGTAACGACGCTCGGCGTAGCACGGGATCGACAGGCTGACCGTCTGCGTCTTCAGCGCGTGGCCCCAGGAATCGGCGCAAGCGCTCTCCCCGGTGATCGAGAAATCGTAGCGCCGGTAGTTCTTCCATTGCAGCCCGTTGATGAACAGGATCATCTGCGCGGGATTGGCGTAGAACAGGCAGATATCGGGCGGATCCAGCCGCGCCGAGCGCAACGGGGAGACCACCAACCCGTGGTACCGCCCCGGCGCCACGCGCGACATGCCGGCCTGATGCGCCGCCGCGGCCTCGCGGTTTTCGAACCACACGCCTTCCATCTTGCGCCCCGAGGTATAGATCTCGCCCGGCGCGTCCAGCCCGATGACCGAGGAGCAGGAGGAAAACTCCGGCACGTTCTCGGTGGTGATGCCAAGCGTGAAGCCCGCCAGCCGCGCCTGCGTGACCAGTTGGCAGGTGGAGAAAGTCTTGCCCTTCGGCGGTCGTCGCAGCCCGGGCACGGCCGCCATCGCGTCCAGGTCCTCGAACAGCTTCATGCCGATCGGCAGGGTACGCAGGCGCAACAGATCGGATAGCTGGGTGGCCAGGCCGGCGATCGCGGCGGCATCCAGGGTCGGCGCGGCAACATCGGGTGCGTCGTTCATGGCATTCCCCCTTCCGCCGCGGGCTAGGCGCGGCGGTCGGCCCATGCAACACCACGGGCGGACGAAACGTGCAAGAACCCGCCCCGATGACCAGCGCCCCCGCCGCGGAGCAGACCCTGGAGCTGTCACCGCGCGCCCTGTTTCTGGCCGTCGTGCCGCCGATGATCCTGCCCGTCTTCCTGGGCGCGGCCGATCCCACCGTGGTCGCCACCGCGCTGCCCGCGATCGGCGCCGCCTTCGGCCATGTCCGGCTGCTGCCCTGGATGGTGGTGGCGAATTTGATGGCGAGCACCGTCGCCGCCGCCACCTATGGCCGGCTGGCCGACATGTTCGGCCTGCGCCGGATGCTGCTGATCGCGATGGTGCTGTTCATGGGCGCGGCGGCGTTCTGCGTGATCGCGCCCAGCCTGCCCTGGCTGATCACCGGGCGCATTCTCAGCGGCTTCGGCGGCGGCGGCCTGACCACGCTCTGTCAGGCGCTGATCGGCGCGCGCGTGCCGCGCCGGGCGCGCGGGCGCTACCAGGGCTACTATGCCGCCTGTATCGTGGCCGGATCGGCGTTCGGCCCGGTGGCGGGCGGCGTGCTGACCCAGTTCTGGGGCTGGCCGGCGGTGTTCCTTGCCTACCTGCCGCCGGGAGCGGTCGCGCTGGCGCTGATCGCCCGCCTGCCGCGCGATAGCGGAGCCGGCGGCGGCTCCATCGATCTGCCGGGCATCGCATTGCTGACCGGCTTCGTGGTGCCGTTCCTGATGGCGATCGCGCGGCTGCAACGACCGAGCTTCGGTGCGTTGCCGCTGACGGTGGCGCTCGCGGTGCTCGCAATGCTGGTCGCGGTCGTGCTGATCCGCCAGCAGCGCGCGGCGGGCGCCTCGGGGGTGATGGCGCTGCCGCTGCTGCGCGATCCATCGTTCTGGCGGGCCGATCTGATGTCGGCATGCTCGGGCGCGTCGCTGACCGCGATGGTGACGTTCCTGCCGCTCTATTTTCGCGTGGTCGGAGGGGCGGGTGCGGCGCGGTCGGGGTTGCTGCTGATGCCGCTCACGGTGGGGGTCAGCATCGGCTCGGTTGCGACCGGGTGGCTGATCTCGCGCACGACGCGGACTGCAATCTTTCCCTCGCTGGGGCTGGGGTTCACCGCATTGACGCTGGTCGCGGCGGCGGTCTGGGGACCGGCACTCAGCCCGGAAGGCCTGGCGTGGTTGCTGGCAGCGGGCGGAGTGACCCAGGGGACGGCGATGCTGACCGCGCAAATCACGGTGCAGCTGGTGGCGCCGCCGCGGATGCTGGGGGTGGCTGCGGGGTCGGTGCAGCTGTCGCGCTCGCTGGGATCGGCATTCGGCGCGGCGGTCGCGGGCGCGGTGCTGTTCGGGCTGTTGACGGCGCAGGACAGCCACGCGGCGGGGCTGTTCGCGGAGCTGGTGCGGCATGGGCCGGGCGCGCTGCGGGCGTTGCCGGCGGCGCAGCAAGCGGTGGCACGCGCCGAGATCGGCGACGCGTTCCGCGGCGTTTTCCTGACAGTGGCGGTGTTTTCCTGCGCGATCGTTGCTCTGGCCGTCACAATGCCGGCACGAAGGGTGTGAGGCGATGGGGTCCGGACCCGGATCCTATCCCGCCCGCATCACCCCGCCCGCCGGCCCCGCACCGGACGCCCGGCGAGTTCCGCCCCCTGCGCGCGCGCATAAGCGCGCAGCACCGCGTTCATGCGCGACTGGTACCCGGGGCCGCGCGCCTTGAACCAGGCCAGCACGTCCGGATCGATGCGCAGCGACACCGCCTGCTTGGGCGGCGGCATCACCAACGCGGCCTCCTGGAACCAGGACGCGTCCACCAGCGGCGCAGCGTCCGGGTCCGCGGCAACGGCGTCCGCGATGTCGGCATCGGTCAGGCGGTCCAGCCGCTCCCAGTCAGTGCCGGTCGTGGCTGCGGTGGCGGAGGGCGGTTGCGTAGGCATCGCGTTCATCCCGGTTGGCCATCCGCGCGGAGATGATGCGTCGCCGCCCCGCGCGCGGGGTATAGACCAGGGCCAGGACGCGACCCGCGACCCGGCCGAAGGCGATGAAGCGCTGCTCGAGGCCGCGATCCGATGGGCGTTCCAGTGCGGGTCCGTCCCAGATCCCCACGGCATCGGCGAAATCGAGACCGTGGCGGAGCAGGTTGCGGGCACGCTTGGCTTCGTCCCATTCGTAGCGATCCTCGGCATCATCCGTCACGTGACCTCCGTGATCCGGCGTGCCGGCATGGCACGCATGAGGGATGGTGGTCCGGGCGGGTTAACGCTTCGTTGCCTGCGGCCGGAAAATCACCGGGCCAGGACCGTATATACGCTACGCATATACGCCGCGCAACCCCCCCCCGCGCTTGCGCGCCACATGCCCACGGACATACCCCTCTTGACCCTACGCGCCAGGCCCCGATGTCCCGTCACGAATTCCTCACCGTCGATGTGTTCACCGCCACGCGCTTCGGCGGCAATCCGCTTGCGGTCTTCCCCGACGCGCGCGGGATCCCCGAGGCCGCGCTGGCCGCGCTGGGGGCCGAGTTCAACCTGTCTGAAACCACCTTCGTCCTGCCGCCCGAAGACCCCGCCCATACCGCGCGGGTGCGCATCTTCGGTCCGCGGGAGGAACTGCCTTTTGCCGGCCATCCCAATGTGGGCACCGCCTTCGTGCTCGCCCATCGCCAGCCCAACCCGCCGGCGCGCTTCCTGTTCGAGGAGCCGGCCGGCCTGGTCGCGGTCGATCTGCTGCGCGATGCCAGCGGCACGGTCACCGGCGCCAGGGTCGCCGCGCCGCGGCCCCTGACCGTGGCCGCCGAGGTCCCGCCCGACATCATCGCCGCCTGCGCCGGCCTGACGGCGGCCGCGATCGTCACCGCGCTCCATCCACCAGCGATCGCCTCGGTCGGGATGCCGTTCGCGATCGCCGAGGTCGCGGACATCGCCGCCCTGGCCCGCGCCGCCCCCGACCTGGCCGCGCTGCGCGCTGCCGCGACGCGCTTTCCCGCGGCACCCGGGTTCAAGCTGCTGCTGCATTGCCGGCCCGGGGCCGACCCCACCCGACGCCGCGTGCGCATGTTCGCACCCTTGTCGGGCGTGACCGAAGACCCCGCCACCGGCAGCGCCGCGGCGGCGTTGGTCGCGCTGCTGCTTGCGCGCAGCCAGGAAGCTTCTGCCACG
>JAKAZJ010000132.1 GCA_021826565.1 Pseudomonadota bacterium
GACCGGCACCGGCGCGGATTGTTCGGCGACATCACACTGAAGCAGGCGGTCACCCGCTACAAGAAAGCTGTCGATAAAGGCTTGCTCAAGGTGATGTCCAAGATGGGCATCAGCGTGATCTCCTCGTATCGCGGCGGCTATAATTTCGAGGCGATCGGGCTGTCCCGCGCGCTGGTGGCAGAGTTCTTTCCCGGCATGACCTCGCGCATCTCGGGGATCGGACTGCCGGGGATCGCGCGCAAGGTGCTGGACCAGCACGCGCTGGCCTGGAACGAGGACGCGGTGACCCTGCCGGTCGGCGGCGTGTACAAGCTGCGCCGGCATGGCGGCGAGACGCATGGCTTCGACCCGGCGCTGATCCATATGCTGCAATCGGCGGTTGCGTCCGATAGTTTCGCGCTGTACCGGCGCTATGCGGAGGGCGTGCGGAAGCTGCCGGCGATCGCGCCGCGCGACCTGCTGGATTTCCGCACCGACGGGCGCACCCCGATCTCGGTCGATGAGGTCGAAAGCATCACCGAGATCCGCAAGCGGCTGGTCGCACCGGGGATCAGCCTCGGCGCGCTATCGCCCGAAGCGCACGAGACGCTGTCGATCGCGATGAACCGGATCGGCGCGAAATCGGACTCCGGCGAAGGGGGCGAAGATTCGGCGCGCTACAAGCCGCGCCCCAATGGCGACAACGCGAGCTCGGCGATCAAGCAGATCGCGTCGGGCCGGTTCGGCGTCACCGCGGAATATCTGAACAACTGCCGCGAAATCGAAATCAAGGTCGCGCAAGGTGCGAAACCGGGTGAGGGGGGGCAGCTGCCGGGGATCAAGGTCTCGGCGCTCATCGGCCGGCTGCGTCATTCCACGCCGGGCGTGATGCTGATCAGCCCGCCGCCGCATCACGATATCTACTCGATCGAGGATCTGGCCCAGCTGATCTACGATCTCAAGCAGATCAACCCGGACGCGACGGTGACCGTCAAGCTGGTCTCGCGCTCCGGCATCGGCACCATCGCCGCGGGCGTGGCCAAGGCGAAGGCGGATGCGATCCTGATCTCGGGCCATTCCGGCGGCACCGGCGCGTCGCCGCAAAGCTCGATCAAATATGCCGGCCTGCCGTGGGAGATGGGACTGTCGGAGACGCATCAGGTGCTGATGCTCAACCGCCTGCGCCACCGCGTGAAGCTGCGCACCGATGGCGGCATCAAGACCGGCCGTGACGTGGTGATCGCCGCCATGCTCGGCGCCGAGGAGTTCGGCGTCGGCACCGCCTCGTTGGTCGCGATGGGCTGCATCATGGTACGGCAGTGCCACTCCAACACCTGCCCGGTCGGGGTCTGCACCCAGGATGAGGCGCTGCGGGCGAAGTTCGAGGGTACGCCGGAGAAAGTGATCAACCTGTTCTCGTTCATCGCCGACGATGTCCGTCACATCCTGGCCAACCTGGGATTCCGCACCTTGGCCGAGGTGATCGGACGCACCGACTTGTTGCACCAGGTCAGCCGCGGCGCGGATATCCTGGATGATCTGGATCTCAACCCGCTGCTGGCGCAGGCCGATCCCGGCCCCTATGCGCGCTACTGCACCCTGGAGGGGCGCAACGAGGTGCCGGAGACGCTGGACGCGCAGATGATCGCCGACGCGCCCGCATTGTTCGAGCACGGCGAGAAGATGCAGTTGCAATACACCATCCGCAACACGCATCGGGCGATCGGCACCAAGATCTCCTCTCGTATCACCCGTCGCTTCGGGATGTTCGGCTTGCAGCCGGGACATCTGACGGTGCGGCTGCGGGGCTCGGCCGGCCAATCGCTGGGCGCGTTCGCGGTGCAGGGGCTGAAACTGGAAGTGTTCGGAGATGCCAACGACTACGTGGGCAAGGGATTGTCGGGGGCCACGATCGTTGTGCGCCCGGCGCCGTCTTCGACGTTGCTAAGCCAGCACAACACCATCATCGGCAATACGGTGTTATACGGCGCGACGGCGGGAGCGCTGTTCGCCGCCGGGCAGGCGGGGGAACGCTTTGCGGTGCGCAATTCCGGCGCCGAAGCGGTGGTGGAAGGCTGCGGTTCCAACGGCTGCGAATATATGACCGGTGGTACCGCGGTGATCCTGGGCCCCGTGGGAGATAATTTCGGTGCCGGGTTCACCGGCGGCATGGCCTTCGTCTATGACCCCGACGCGCTGTTCGAGCAGCGGATCAACCCCGATACGCTGCTGTGGCAGCGGATCTCGCATCCGCATTGGAATCAGGTGCTGCGCGGCCTGGTCGCGCGGCATGTGGCGGAGACGAATTCGCGCTATGCGGCGCGGCTGCTGCATGAATGGGACCGGACCGTGGCGAAGACCTGGCAGGTGGTGCCGAAAGACTACGTCAAACACCTGCCGGTGCCGCTGACCGAAACCGCCGAGGAGGCGCGGCGCGCCTGAGCGCCGCGCCCCCCCGACCGCTCAGTACATATGCTGGCCGCCGTTGATCGACAGCGTGCTGCCGGTGATGAAGCTGGCGTCATCGGCGGTCAGGAACGCGACACCGCGGGCGATGTCGTCGGCGTGACCAAGCCGGCCCACGGGAATGCGGGCGACAATCTTGGCCAGCACATCCGCCGGGACCGCCCGGACCATCTCGGTATCGACATAGCCGGGGGCAATCGCGTTGACGGTGATGCCATAGCGCGCGCCCTCCTGGGCCAGCGCTTTGGTGAAGCCGTGGATGCCTGACTTGGCCGCGGCGTAGTTCACCTGGCCATACTGGCCAGCCTGGCCGTTGATGCTGCCCACGTTGACGATACGTCCGAACTTGCGTTCCCGCATCCCGTCGAAGGTGATTTTGCACAGATTGTAGCAGGCGCCGAGATTGGTATCCATCACGGCGTCCCACATGTCGCGCGACATGCGCGCCAGCGTGCCGTCGCGGGTGATGCCGGCGTTGTTGACCAGAATCTCGATCGGCCCGTGGCGCTCGACGATGCCGGCAATGGCGGCCTGGCAGGCGGCAAAATCCGAGACGTCGAAGCGGACCACGGGGATGCCGGTTTCGGCGCGGAACGCCTCGGCCGCGGCCTCATTGGCCGCGTAGTTGGCGATGACGGTCCGGCCTTGCGCGGCGAGCGCGCGGCTGATCTCTGCGCCGATGCCGCGCGAGCCGCCGGTAACCAATGCAACGCGAGCCATCCTGGAACCCTCCCTTGTTCTGGGTTGTAACCCTGGCAGGCTAGCACCGGGCGCGCCGCGATGCAGCGGGGAAAACGCAGCCTTGCCCCGGTTCCGCCGTGATTTTGCCGCTCCGGGATGGTGCTACAAGGAGGCGCGCCCGGGTCGGGTTACGCATCCAGATACGGAGAACCATGCCGATGATCCTGTTCGCTTCCCCCAGCTTGTTGCGCCGCCGCCTCTGGGCTGCGGCTTTTGGCTTTGGCTTGGCGCTGGCCCCTGTGGCCGCCGCGCATGCTGCCCACACGAAGAAGCCGGTCGCGGCGCATGTCAGCAAGACCGCGCTGCATGGCTACAAGACCGAGGCCGAGGCCAAGGCCGGCTGCGGCGCCGACACGGTGGTCTGGCACGCGCGCAGCAGCAAGGTGTTCCACACGGCCAAGTCGAAGTATTTCGGCAAGACCAAGCACGGTTCCTTCGTCTGCGAGAAAGCGGCGCTGGCGAAAGGGGTGCACGCCGGCAAGTCGTAACCCGATTTTCGGGTGACACCAGGCGCGGCCGGCGGCAAGATGGCTTGCCGGTCGCGCCGACCGGCCCAGAACGGAGGCGGCGATGGGATTGTTCGACGAAATCTCCAGCATGGTCAGCAGTGCGCTGGGCGGTGAGGCGAGCGAATCGTTGGTGATGGAAGCCTTGCAATCGGCGGGCGTCCCCGGCGTGGGCGGATTGATCCAGCAGCTTCAGCAATCCGGCTTAGGCGCGCATGTGGCATCCTGGATGGGGTCCGGGCCGAACCAACCGGTCAGCGCCACGGAGATTCAGCAGGCGCTGGGCGGGCCGACGCTGGATGCCATCGCCGGCAAGCTTGGGGTTGATCCGGCGATCGCCTCGACGATGCTCAGCCGGATACTCCCGGGGCTCGTGGATCGGGTGACTCCGGATGGGCAGGCGCCGTCGCCGGATCAAGCGGGGCCGGATCAAGCGGGGCCGGATCAAGCGGGGCCTGATCAGAATGGGTAAGCGCGCGGCCCGCGCGGTGGTGCGGATCGACCGGGTTGTGACCCGTGGCGGAGATGGCGGCGAAACCTCGCTGGGTGATGGCGCACGGGTGCGCAAAGATGCACCGCGGATCGAGGCAATCGGCGCGGTGGATGAGACGAATGCCGCGATCGGCGTGGTGCGCGCGGCCCTGGCTGGAGCGGCCGTGGACGCCGATGCGGCGCTCGCGCGCGTGCAGAACGATCTATTCGACCTGGGCGCGGATCTGGCGGTGCCGGGAGACGCAGGCACGCGCCTGCGAATGACCGATGTGCCGGTGTTGCGACTGGAGGCCGAGATCGCGACCATGCTGGCGCGCGTCCCCGCACTCACCAGCTTCGTGCTTCCCGGTGGCACCGCCGCCGCCGCCGCGGCGCACATGGCCCGCACGATCGCGCGGCGGGCGGAACGCGCGGTGGTCAGGCTGGCGCTGGATGAACCGGTGACGCCGGCGGCGCGGCATTACCTCAATCGGGTTTCCGATCACTTGTTCGTGTTGGCGCGCGTTCTGAATGACGACGGCGCTCGGGATCGGCTGTGGGTTCCCGGCGGCGCCGCTACGCGATCATCCCGCCCCGAAACGCATCCTTGATGCGGCGTACGCTGTTGGCGGCATCGACCACGATAAGATCAAACCGCACGCCTTCCGGCGCCCAGTCGGGGTGTTCGGCGAGGACGATTTCGGTTGCATCCATCAGACGTTGGCGCTGACGCAAGGTAAGCGCCGCCGCTGCGTCCGCCAATCGCGGCCGGGCCTTCACTTCCACCACCGACATCAGTCCGGCCCGCTGCGCCAGGAGATCAATCTCCCCGGCGCCGGTTCGCACCCGCCGGCCGAGTATTTCCCAGCCGTCCCGTTCCAAGGCCGTCGCAGCCAGAGATTCAGCTTCCAGCCCCCGTGCCGCCGACCGCGTTCCGCGCAATGCGTGATTGGTCATCGTCGTTCCGTGAGGTGAGCCGCCAGATTAAGAGCGGCAATCAAACTGGCCGGATCGGCAAGGCCCCGTCCGGCAATGTCATATGCCGTTCCGTGATCGGGAGACGTGCGAACTATCGCCAGACCCAACGTTATATTCACGCCGTGATCCACGTCAAGCGTTTTGAGAGGGATCAGTCCCTGGTCATGATACATGCAGATGGCCGCGTCGTAGCTGGCGCGGGCAGAGGGCGTGAACATCGTATCGGGGGGCCACGGGCCGGACACATCTTCGCCCGCGGCGCGGAGTGTGGCGATCGCCGGGGCGATCAGCCGGAATTCCTCATCGCCGAGTGCCCCGGCTTCGCCGGCGTGCGGGTTCAGGCCGGCGATAGCCAGCCGCGGGCGCGGAATGGCGAAATCCCGTCGTAGCGCGGCGGCCGTGGTTTGCGCCGCGGCCACAATGCGGGCGGTCGAGAGGCGCGTGATCGCATCGCGCAGGCTGGCGTGGACGGTCACCGGCACAACGCGCAATCCGGGGATGGCGAGCATCATCTCCTGCCGCCCGGTCGCCCCGGTCAGGGCCGCCAGAAACTCGGTGTGGCCGGGATGGGGGAAGCCGGCGGCGTATAGCGCGGCCTTGTTGATCGGATTGGTGACCACCGCGCGCGCCGCACCGGAAAGCGCCATACGGACCGCCTGCTCGATCGCAGCGATTACCGCCGGGGCGTTGGTCGGGTCGGGGTGGCCCGGGCGGGCCGGAGCGGCCAGGCGGATCGGGTGCACCGGAAGGGCGTGGGGGAAGGCGGCGGGGTCTTCAGTCTCCGCGATCGGGACCTCCAAATGCAGCGCGGCGGCCAGACCGCGCAGCCGATCCGGGTCATCCAGCGCGATGAACGCGGCGCCGGACGCGCGGAGCGCCAGCCAGGCGCGCAAGGTCAGTTCGCCGCCGATCCCGGCCGGATCGCCCATCGTCAGGGCGATCGGGCGCCGGGCGCGATCAGATCGGGCGCGATCAGATATGGAGGGCGCGGCCATCGACGGCCAGTG
>JAKAZJ010000133.1 GCA_021826565.1 Pseudomonadota bacterium
TGATTGAGCGGCTGGCCGCCGACCCCCGCCTGGGGCGGATCCTGCGCCCGCTCGGCTGGATGCTCGGCGTGGAGCGCGCGCTGCTGCCGCCCTCGCGCTGGCGCCGCCGGCAGGTCATCCTGGTGCCCGGCGAGCGCGCGGAGGCGGTGGCCGAATACGCCGCCGCGCGGGCGACGGGGAAAACCGCGGCCGAGGTGATCGCGCTGTGTTGCGTGTGGGTCCCGCATCGATTCGATTGCGGATGGGATCGCCAGCGCGAGAGCGCGTCGGGCCGGCCGCGGCACGGTTGGCTGGTCTGGCGCGGGTGCGAGGGGCCGGGGCTGCCGGGCCTGGCGCAATTTTCGGCCTGAGCGGGCGCGGGCGGACGCGCGCCCATATTATTGCGTTATCAAACCGGAATACCGGGATCGCCGGCCCAGGGCCGGGGTCCGGGCCGCCCCAGGCTCTCGCCCAGCCTCGCCAAGGGCCGCCGGTCCCGGGGCCATTCGTCCCGGAAATCGATCATCATGCGTCCACCAGCTTCGGGGTCCGCCAGCTTCGGGGTCCCATCTACCCCGGTACAACCCGGCAAGCACGGTCGCGAAGCACCGAGCCCCGTCCCGCGTTGCCCCGCCGCGCCGATCCGGGCAGGCTCCGCCGTCAGGACCAGCTTGAGGAACCGCCCATGACCTTCGATCTCACCGGCAAGCGCGCCATCGTCTGCGGCGGCTCGCGCGGCATCGGCCGCTCCATTGCCCTGGGCTTCGCCGCCGCCGGCGCCGCCGTGTCCATCTGCGCCCGCGGCGCCGAAACCCTGGCCGCCACGCGCGACGAACTCGCCGCCCATGGCGGCACCGTTCACGCGGCACCCTGCAATCTCGCGGACGGCGCGGCGATCGCGCGCTATATCGACGAAGCCGCCACCGCGCTCGGCGGCATCGACGTGCTGGTCAACAACGCCTCCGCCTTCGGCAATGCCGACACCGAAGAATCCTGGGCGGCCAGCTTCGCGATCGACATGATGGCCGTGGTCCATGCCTCCCACGCCGCCCTGGCGCATCTGAAAGCGTCCAGGGGCAGCATCGTCACCACCACCTCGATCTCCGCGCTGCGCCCCGCCGGACGCCAGCCGCCCTATGGGGCGATCAAGGCCGCGGCGATCCACTACACGTCGTCCCAGGCCGCGCTCTATGCCCGCGACGGCGTGCGGGTGAACGCCGTCGCCCCCGGCTCGATCGAGTTCCCCGGCGGCCTGTGGGAACGGCGCAAGACCGAGGCGCCGGAGCTCTACGCCCGCACCCTCCGCTCCGTCCCGTTCGGCCGCATGGGAAAGCCGGAGGAGGTTGCGAATGTGGTGCTGTTCCTCGCCTCCCCGCTGGCGGGCTGGATCACCGGCCAGACGATCGTGGTCGATGGCGGCCAGTTGCTCGGCGCCTGAGCCCCGGCGCCCGACCAAGCCGCGCACGCACCCCTGGCCTCCGCCCCCCGCCTGCGCTACTGCACCGCGCATGGGCCGCACCGCATCCCTCACCCGCGCCACCGCCGAAACCGAGATCGCCCTCAGCCTCGACCTCGACGGGTCGGGCCAGGCGGAGATCGATACCGGAATCGGCTTCCTCGACCACATGCTGACCGCGCTCGCGCGGCACGCCTTGTTCGACCTGCGCGTCCACGCCCAGGGCGATCTGCAGATCGACTGCCACCACACCACCGAGGATGTCGGCATCGTGCTCGGCCGCGCCTTTGCCGAGGCGATCGGCGACAAGCGCGGCATCGGCCGTTTCGGCCACGCCCTGCTGCCGATGGACGAGGCTTTGGCCGAAGCCGCCGTCGATATCTCCGGGCGCGGCATGCTCGTCTGGAATGTCACCTTCGAGCGCGAGCGGATCGGCGAGATCGACACCCAGTTGTTCGAGGAATTCTTCCGCGCCTTCGCCGCCAACGCCGCGCTCACCCTGCACGTCACCCGCCGCGCCGGCCATAACGCGCACCACGTCGCGGAAGCCTGCTTCAAGGCCGCGGCGCGGGCGCTGCGCATGGCCGTTGCGTGCGATCCGCGCGTGGGCGAGGCGATCCCGTCCACCAAGGAGGCGCTGTGACGGCGCGTCCGCCCCGATGATGCGCCCCCGATGATGCGAATCGCGGTGGTCGATTACGGCAGCGGCAATCTTGCCTCCGCCTCCCGCGCGCTCGCGCTTGCCGCCGAACGCGAGGGCCTGGCCGCCGAGGTCGCGGTGACCGCGGACCCCGATGCCGTGGCGCGCGCCGACCGCATCGTGCTGCCCGGCCAGGGCGCCTTCGCCGATTGCGCGCGCGGCCTCGCCGCCGTCTCCGGCATGGAGCAGGCGATCGCCGCGGCCACCGACGCCGGTCGCCCCTTCCTCGGCATCTGCGTCGGCATGCAGCTCATGGCCGAGCGCGGCCTGGAACACCGGATCACCCCGGGCTTCGGCTGGATCCAGGGGGAGATCGCGGCGATGGCCGCGCCCGGGCTGCGGCTGCCGCAGATGGGCTGGAACACGCTCGATTTCCGCCCCGGCGCGCATCCGCTGCTGGACGGGCTGGTGCCCGGCGATCACGCCTATTTCGTGCACAGCTACGCGCTTGCCGGCGCCGATCCGGCGGATGTCCTGGCCAGCACCGAGTACGGCGGCGCGGTCGTCGCCATGGTGGCGCGCGGCAACCGCGCCGGCACCCAGTTCCATGTCGAGAAAAGCCAGGCCGTCGGCTTGCGCATCCTGGCCAATTTCCTGCGCTGGGCACCCTGAGATGTCCGATCGTCCCACCGATTCCCCGCCCGAGGCCCTGCGATCGGTCGAGCGCGCCGAGCATTTCTCCGATGACGACCTGCATGCGCTGTGCGAGGCGACCCACGCCGCGATCATCGGCGGCGGCGGGTTCGGCTGGCTCAATCCTCCGGCCAATCGCGCGCTGGAGAGCTATTTCCGCGGCCTGCTGCTGGTGCCCGAGCGGGCGCTGTTCCTGGCCCGGCTGAACGGGGTGATCGTCGGCTCCGCCCAACTCGTGCGTCCGCCGCGCAACAACGAGGCGCAGGCCTTCGCCGCCACGCTGATGCACAGCTTCGTCGCCCCCTACGCGCGCGGCCACGGCATGGCGCGGCTGCTCACCGCCACGGTCGAGGAGGCGGCCCGCGCGCTCGGCTATCACGTGCTCAATCTGGACGTGCGCGAGACCCAGGCGGCGGCGATCCATCTCTATGAAACGCTCGGCTTCGTGCGCTGGGGCGTGCATCCGGCCTATGCGCGGGTCGAGGGGCGGACGGTGCGCGGATATTACTACTACAAGCTTCTCCAGGAAAACGGCGGCCGCCGGCGCGGCCCGGCATGAACCTGACCCTGTTTCCCGCCATCGACCTCAAGGACGGGCGCTGCGTGCGCTTGCGCCGGGGCGAGATGGACCAGGCCACGGTGTATGCCGAGGACCCGGCGGCACAGGCGCGGGCCTGGCAAGCCTCCGGGTTCGCCTGGCTGCACGTGGTCGATCTGAACGGCGCCTTCGCCGGCCGCCCGGTGAACGCGGACGCGGTGCGCGCGATCCTGGCCGCCGTTTCGATCCCGGTGCAGCTCGGCGGCGGCATCCGCGACATGGCCGGGATCGCCGCCTGGCTCGATGCCGGCGTGCGCCGGGTGATCCTGGGCAGCGCCGCGGCGCGAAACCCGGCGCTGGTCGTCGAAGCCTGCCGCGCCTTCCCCGGGCGCATCGCGATCGGCATCGACGCGCGCGACGGCCTGGTGGCGACCGAGGGCTGGGCGGAGACCACCAGCCTGCCCGCGACCGAGCTCGCGCTGCGGCTGCAGGACGCGGGGGCGGCGGCGCTGATCTACACCGACATCGCGCGGGACGGCATGCTCACCGGGCTCAATCTGGAGCAGACGACGGCGCTGGCGAAGCTGGTGACGACGCCGGTGATCGCCTCGGGCGGCGTGGCCGGGATCGCGGATCTGCACGCATTGCGAGACGCCGCGCCGGGGACCACGCTCGCCGGGGTGATCGTCGGGCGGGCACTCTATGACGGACGGATCGATCCCGCGGCGGCGCTGGCCGCGCTCGGCGGGTGAGGTCGGCAACGGAATCTCAACCGCTCCCGGCCTATCATTCATCCCTTCCCCTTTGATCCCTGCCCCCGCCCCCCCATGTTCCCGCGTCCCCCCCGGCACCAGCGCCCGCTTTCGGGCTTGCCCCCGCTTTCAGGCTTGCCACGCTCACGGCCCCTCGTTGTAAGAAAACTGTCATCATGCTGAAGCTGCGAATCATCCCCTGCCTGGACGTGAAGGACGGTCGCGTCGTGAAGGGCGTGAACTTCGTCGCGCTGCGCGACGCCGGCGATCCGGTGGAGCAGGCGGCGCTGTACGACGCCGCCGGCGCCGACGAACTGACCTTCCTCGACATCACCGCCA
This sequence comes from Pseudomonadota bacterium, assembly GCA_021826565.1. The sequence goes on from JAKAZJ010000133.1 coordinate 4,398, forward strand.
GCCACGAAAACCGCGACACCATCCTGGACGTGGTCGCGCGCACCGCCGCGCGGGTGTTCCTGCCGCTGACCGTGGGCGGCGGCATCCGCTCGATCGAGGATATGCGCCGCCTGCTGCTGGCCGGCGCCGATAAATGCAGCATGAACTCGGCCGCCGTCGCGCGGCCCGAGCTGATCGCCGAGGCGGCGGAGAAATTCGGCAGCCAATGCGTGGTGGTCGCGGTGGACGCCAAGCAGACCGGGCCCGACGCCTGGGAGGTGTTCACCCATGGCGGACGCCGGCCGACGGGGATGGACGCGATCGCCTGGTGCCGCCGGGCGGAGGCGCTGGGGGCCGGCGAGATCCTGCTCACCAGCATGGACCGGGACGGCACCGGGCGTGGCTTCGACCTGCCGTTGCTGGGCGCGGTATGCAACGCCGTGCGCCTGCCGGTGATCGCCTCGGGCGGGGTCGGCACGCTCGCGCATTTCGTCGAAGGCGCGCGCGCCGGAGCGACCGGGCTACTGGCGGCGAGCGTGTTCCATTTCGGCACGTTCCGCATCGCCGAGGTGAAGGCGGCGCTGGCGGCGGCGGGGCTGCCCGTGCGGCTGCCGCGTCAGGCCGCATAGGGACGAACGCATGGCCAAGACGGTGAAGAAGCGGGCGGGGAAGAAGCGCCAACCGGAGGCAGCCAAGCCGCGCCGCAAGCCCGGCGTGGCGGGGAAGACCAAGAAGCGCAACCGCGCGCCGGAGGCGCACGCCGCGCCGGCGCCGCCGCTGGCGATCGGGCCGGGCTCGGCGGTGCTCGATCGGCTGTTCGCCGTGGTGCAAAGCCGGCGCGACGCCGATCCGGCGATCAGCCACTCGGCGCGGCTGCTCGCGCGCGGTCCCGCCAAGGTCGCGCAGAAATTCGGCGAGGAAGCGGTGGAGTGCCTGATCGAGGCGGTCGCGGGGAACCGGGACGCGATGGTCGGCGAAAGCGCGGATGTGCTCTATCACCTGATCGTGCTGTGGGTCGCCGCCGGCGTCTCGCCGGAGGAAGTCTGGGCGGAATTGAAGCGGCGCGAGGGGATCAGCGGGATCGCCGAAAAGGCCGCCCGCGCGCGCGACCTGCCGGTTGCCTTCGGTCTGGAAACGACGAAAATCCCCTGAGGCGGCGTCGCGTCGCGCAGGAGAGCACCATGGCGGTTTCCGGTCTGCCCCCGTACGACGAGACGAACATCTTCGCCCGTATCCTGCGCGGCGAGATTCCGTGCCGGAAAGTCTACGAGGACGATTTCGCGCTGGCGTTCCACGACATCGCGCCCCAGGCGCCGGTCCACGTCCTGGTGATCCCAAAGGGAAAATATTGCTCGTTCGCGGATTTCAGTGCCCAGGCCCCGGAGGCGGAGATCGCGGGCTTCATCCGCGCCGTCGGCGCGGTGGCCCGCCAGCTCGGGCTGGAAGCGCCAGGATACCGGCTGCTCGCGAACATGGGCGAGCATTCCGGCCAGGAAGTGCCGCATCTGCATGTGCATCTGTTTGCCGGCCGGCCGCTGGGGCGGATGCTCGCGCGGGCCGAACCGGCCGGGTAGCCCGCCCCGCAATACGGCGGTTACAATCCCCCCCGATATCCGCCGCCATGCCGCCGCCTCCGCCGCCACCCCGCCCCTGGCCCGCCCCTGGCCCGGCCAGTGTCCGCCGCACCGCCGCCGTGATAGGTCCCCCGCGACCGCAGCAGGGATCGGGGCCGTGACGCCGTGCGGATGACGCCACCCATGCGCCGATTG
>JAKAZJ010000134.1 GCA_021826565.1 Pseudomonadota bacterium
GCCTCGGCGTGGGCATCCGCCATGGCGGGAGATTAGCGCGCGTCGCGGCGGGCGACCAATCCTCCGGCGCGGGATGACGGATCAGAAATCCCGACCCCAGACATCCGGCCGCGCCTGGTCGGCCGCTTGGTATAGCCGATCCATCTCAAGGCCGAACGCACGCCGTAGCGCCAGCGCCTCGGTGGCCGGCAGCCAGCGGGACATGGAATAGACGCGCATCTCGATCAGGAAGTCTTCGGTCAGATTGCGCCAGGGCAGGGTGGCGGCGGCGCGCGCTTTGTCCGGATGCCCCGTCAGCCAGCCCGCGCCGCCTGGATCGCCTCCCACACAAGCAGCGGCGTTGCCGGCATGTCGATATGCGTGATCCCATACTCCGACAGCGCATCCACCACCGCGTTCATCACCGACGGCATCGACCCCGCGCAGCCGGCCTCCCCGCAGCCTTTCGCGCCGAGCACGTTGGTCTTGCAGGGCACCGGATGGCTGTGGAATTCGTAGTTCAACACGTCGGACGCGCGCGGCAGGGCGTAATCCATGTAGGACCCGGTGACCGGCTGGCCGGCCTCGTCGTAGCGCACCAGCTCCATCAGCGCCTGGCCGATACCTTGCGCCACGCCGCCATGCGCCTGGCCTTCCACCAGCAGCGGATTGATGATGACCCCGAAATCATTGACCATCACGTAGCGCACCACGGCGACCACGCCGGTTTCGGGATCGATCTCCACCTCGGCGATATGGCAGCCGTTTGGGTATGAAAACGGCGGCGATTGGGCGACATGCCGCACCGACAGCGTGCGCGGCAGACCCTCGGGCAAGCTGGCGCCGGCGGCGCGGACCTGCTCGGCCAGATCCATGATCCCGATCGCGCGGTCGGTGCCGGCGATCCGGAACCGGCCGCCGTCGCGGCCGAGCTCGAATTCCATATCCGCTTCGCCGGCTTCCAGGAAATGCGCCGCCAGCTTGCGACCCTGCGCGATCACCAACTCGGACGCCTCGGCAATCGCGGTGCCGCTCGCCATCAGCGATTTCGATCCGCCGGTGCCGCCGCCGGCATCCAGCTCATCGGAATCGCCCTGCAACAGGCGGATCTTCTCGAACGGCACGCCCAGTCGCGCGGCCAGGATCTGCGCGAACGGCGTGGCGTGGCCTTGTCCGTAATCCAGCGTGCCGGTGATGATGGTCACGGTGCCGTCGGTTTCGAACCGCACCCCGCCCATCTCGGGCGCGGGCGGGCCGGTCACTTCCAGATACTGACCGATACCGATCCCGCGCAGCCGGCCGCGTTCGCGTGACGCGCGCTTGCGGGCGGGGAAGCCGTCCCAGTCGGCCGCCACCAGCGCGTCGTCCAGGATCGCGGGAAAGTCGCCGCTGTCGTAAATGGTGCCGGCGGGCGTCGTCCAGGGCAGTTGCTCGGGGCGGATATGGTTGCGGCGGCGGATCTCGATCCGGTCGATCCCCATCTCGCGCGCCGCCGTGTCCAGCAGGCGCTCCATATAGTAGTTGCTCTCGGGCCGACCGGCGCCACGATACGGACCGATCGGGGAGGTGTTGGTGAACACTGCCTGGGTGGAGACGTCCTGCAACCGGGTCGCGTACACGCTGAGGATGTTCTTCACCACGTTGTTCGTGGGTTGCAGCACGGTGCCGTTGGACAGATAGGCGCCGATATTGCCGTAGCCGCGCACGCGCAGCGCCAGGATATGGCCCTCGGCGTCGAACGCCACTTCCTGCTCCATGTCATGGCCGCGGCCGTGGCTGTCGGACAGGAAGCTCTCGCTGCGTTCGTCGCGCCATTTCACCGGTGCGCCCAGCACGCGGGCGGCGTGCAGGATGGCGATATATTCGGGATAGCACGAGGATTTCATCCCGAATGAACCACCCACGTTGCCGGTCAGAACGCGCACCTGCGCGGGCTTGGCGTGCAGCACGTGGCACAGCAGGTTGCGCATCGGGAAGGTGCCCTGGCAGCCCAGGCGCAAGGTCCAGTGGTCCCGCCCCGGGTCGTATTCGGCGATCGCGGAACGCGGCTCCATCGGGCAGACCGCCAGGCGGGTGTTCAGGATCTTCATCCGCGTGACATGCGCGGCAGTGGCGAAGGCGGCATCCACCTTGGCGGCATCGCCATGGTGGAAATCCAGGATCACGTTGGCCGGCGTGACGTCATGCACCAGCGGCGCCCCCGCCGCGACCGCCAGCCGCGCGTCGGTCACCGCCGGCAGCGGGTCGATATCCACCGCCACCGCCTCGGCCCCGTCGCGCGCGGCTTTCCAGGTCTCGGCCACCACCACCGCGACCGGGTCGCCCACGAAGCGCACTTTGTCGGTGGTCAGCGGCGGTTGCACCGGCTTCGGCATGTCCGAGCCGTCGCGATTCTTGAACGCCTGCCCCGATGGCATCGGCCCGAGGCCGGCGGCGACCAGATCGGCCCCGGTGAACACCGCGCGCACGCCCGGGGTGGCCAGGGCGGCTTCGGTGTCGATGCCGCGGATCACGCCATGCGCGTGCCCGCTGCGCACCATCACGGCGTAGAGCTGCCCCGGCAGGTTGAGATCGTCGGTGTAGCGCCCCTGGCCGCGCAGCAGCACCGGGTCTTCCTTGCGCGAGACCGGCTGGCCGATCGCGTATTTCATTTCTGCAACGTCGAGCGGATCGAACGGGGCGTTCATGGGTGAGCACATCCTTGCGCGGCGGGCGCGGCGGCGCCCCGGGTCTGGCACCAATGTGGGGCGATTTGTGCGTTGCGGCAAGCGGATCGCTGGGATCAGGCCCGCTCGGACCACGAACCCGCCGCCAGGGCGCGCCCGACGCGCCGCCCTAACTCGCCGGCGGCAGCCACAGCACGTCCGCCAGCGCGCGTGCGCCCGAAGCCAGCATCGCCAGCCGGTCGAACCCCAGTGCGATCCCCGCCGCCGCCGGCATCCCGTGCGCCAGCGCGGCCAGGAAATCCTCGTCCAGCGGCCAGGAATCCGCAAACAAGGATTCCCCGGCCACCGCCGCGCGCCGCGTCCGATCGGCCAGGAACCGGGCGCGTTGCTCCTCCGGATCGGTCAGTTCCTCGAACGCGTTCGCCAGCTCGATTCCGCACAGGAACAGCTCGAACCGCAGCGCCACGCGCGGGTCGGCCGGATCGCGCCGCGCCAGGGCCGCCTGCGCCGCCGGCCAGTGCGTCAGGAAGGTGGGGTGGGACCGGCCCAGATGCGGCTCGATCCGTTCCAGCAGCAGGCGGAAGAACAGGTCCTCCCACGTCTCGTTCGCGCGCAGCCGCGCCCCGGCCGCCGCGGCCAGCGCCGGTGCGTCCCCGGCGGTGCCGAGCAGATCGGCGCCGACATAGCGGTGGAACGCCTCGGCCAGCGATATCGTCTCGAACCGCGCCAGATCGCAGGTCGTGCCGCCCCAGGACACCACCGGCGGCAGCACGGCGCGGAGGAACGCGGTTGTCTCGGCCAGCAGCGCGGTGAAATCGGCACCCGGGCGATACCATTCCAGCATGGTGAACTCGGGCGCGTGCAGCGCCGACGCGGGCTCATCGCGCCATACCCGCGCCAGCTGGAAGATCGGGCCGGCGCCCGCGACCAACAGGCGTTTCATCGCGAATTCCGGACTGGTGTGCAGCCATAGCGGGATCGGGGTGCCGTCCGGCGCATGGCGGTCGGCGCGCACGGCGCAAAGATGCACTTCTTCCCCGGGCGCGGCCACGGCATACGGCGTTTCCACCTCGGTATAACCGCGGCCGTTGAAGAACGCGCGCGTGGCCGCGGTCAGCCGCGCGCGGCGGCGGAGGAACGGCAGGCGCGCGGCCAGGCGCTCGGGGTGCCAGGCGGGGCGTTCGGGGGTGGAGCGCGGGGCGGTCATGGCGCGGGTTTAGCACGTCGTTTCGCGTGCTAGGCTGGGCCATGACCCAGCGATACCTTGTCACCGGCGGCGCCGGCTATGTCGGCAGTCACCTGGTCGCCGCCCTGGTCGATGCCGGCCACCACGTCACGGTGCTGGACAATTTGCGCCAGGGCCACCGCGCCGCCGTCCCCGCCGCCGCCCGGCTGGTGGAGGCCGACCTGGCGGACGCCGAGCCGGTGCTCGCCGATGGTCCGTGGCACGCCGTGTTCCATTTCGCCGCGCTGTCGCTGGTGGGTGAGAGCATGGAAGACCCGTTCCGCTATTTCACCGCCAACGCCGCCGCCGGCATGGCGTTCCTCGCCGCCTGTGTCCGTCACCACATACCGCGGTTCGTGCTGTCCTCCACCGCCAACCTGTTCGGCACCCCGGACCGTATTCCGATCGCCGAGGACGCCGCGATCGACCCCGGTTCCCCCTACGGCGAGAGCAAATGGATGCTGGAACGCGCCCTGCTCTGGGCCGACCGCGTCCACGGGCTGCGCAGCGCCTGTTTGCGGTATTTCAACGCCGCCGGCGCCGATCCCGCCGGCCGCCTGGGTGAGGACCACACCCCCGAGACCCATCTGATCCCGCTGGCGATCGACGCCGCGCTGGGCCGGCGCGACAAGCTGGCGATTTTCGGCACCGATTATCCAACGCCGGACGGGACCTGCATCCGCGACTACATCCATGTGACCGATCTGGCCGCGGCGCATCTGGCGGTGCTGCCACTGCTGGATCGGGCCAGCGCGACCTTCAATCTGGGGAACGGGGCGGGCGCGTCGGTGCGCGACGTGATCGACATGGTGGCCGAGGTCACCGGCCGGCCGGTGCCGCATCGGATCGCGCCGCGGCGCCCGGGCGATCCGCCGGTCCTGGTCGCGTCCTCGGAACGGCTGCGCGCGGCCACGGGCTGGGCGCCGCAGTTCCCCGGGCTGCGCGCGATCGTCGCTTCCGCCGCAGCCTGGCGCGTGGCGCATCCGGCGGGCTACGGGGACCGATAATGCTTGCGGCGCGCGCACGCCGCCCCCAAATTAGCGTGATGCCCCGCTCCACCGCTCCCGTTGGCCCCCTTATCGGCTCCCTGGCCGGCACCGATCCCGATCGGTTCCTGACCGGCCAGCTGCTGATTGCCATGCCGGCGATGGAGGACCCGCGCTTCGCCCATAGCGTGGTCTATCTCTGCGCGCATTCGCTGGAAGGCGCGATGGGTTTGGTGATCAACCGCCCCCTCGTCCGCCCCAGCTTCGAGGAGCTGTTGCGCCAGCTGGACATCGCGCCGCTGCCGCCGGCGCGGCAGATCCGGCTCTGGGCCGGCGGGCCGGTGGATAACGGGCGAGGCTTCGTGCTGCACACCTCCGACTGGACCGGGGAGGGCAGCCTGCGCGTCAACGACCGTCTGGCCCTGACCGCCAGCCTGGACGTGCTGAAAGCCATCGCCGAAGGCGGCGGCCCGCGCGAAGGCCTGCTGGCGCTGGGTTATGCCGGCTGGGGGCCGGGCCAGCTGGAGGCCGAGCTCGGCCAGAACGCCTGGCTGACGGTCCCGGCCGAGGAAGCGCTGGTGTTCGATTCCGGCCACGAAACCAAATGGCGCCGCGCGCTGGCGACCATGCGGATCGATCCGCTGGCCCTGTCCGCCGTCGCCGGACACGCATAGCCGTCATCCGACACCAAGCCGCCCCTTCACCCCCTGGATCAGCGTGACCTGCCGGGCCAGTCGCGCCAGCGCGTCTGCGGTGGCTGGCGCGGTTCCGTAAAGCTCCGGCCGGGGCGGCAGCGTCGCCCCCGCCGGCGCCGCCAACCCCGCCGCGATCCAGGTCCGCCACGCCGCCAGATCGCCCCCGCCCGCGTCTGGGTCCAGTTGCAGCGCCAGCAGCCGCCCAGCCAGGCGCCGCAGCGCCGCGTCGATCGTCAAGGCGGGGGCGAACCCACCCCAGGAAGCTCGGCGCGGTTCAAGCAGCAGCCGCGACAACGAGGCCTCGAGGTTGTTGCTGGCCAGGCCGGCGGCGCGGCGGGCCGGCTCGGCGGCGGTACGCGCCGTTGGCCCAGCCAGCGCGGACAGGACCGCGTCGGCATACGCGGCATGGGCGGCGATCGCCGCCGCCAGTTCCGCCGGCAGCCGCGCCGGTTCGAATTCCGGCCACAGGATCAGGCAGGCGAGCACCGCCAGCACCCCGCCGGCCACGGTGTAGGCCGCGCGCATCAACGCGATGGTCAGTTCGGAGGTCCCCGGCAGCGCCAGCTCCACCAGCAGCACCACCACCGGCGTC
>JAKAZJ010000135.1 GCA_021826565.1 Pseudomonadota bacterium
CGAGGAGACCTATCTGGCGGCTCGGCTGCGCGCCACCGGCTGGACGCTGCACTATGACGGGCGTCTGGTGGTGCATCACCGGATCCCGGCGGCGCGGCTGACGCCAGCCTGGCTGCTGGAACGGCTTTACTGGCAGGGGGTGTCGTCGGCGCGGACGCGCCGGCTGCTCGGCCGGCCGGTGTGGCGAGAGGTGCCGCGCCGGATGGCGGTGGCGCTGGCCTGCGCCCCGGCGGCACTGCTGCCGCGCGGCCGGCCGTGGCTGCTGGGCGCGCGCTGGCGGTTTGCCTACGCGCTGGGGTTCCTGCGCGAGATGTTCGGCGGGCAGGGCGGCGTGCGGCACCAGCGCGTCCGGTCGGCGGGGCCGGCCTCCAGGCGGGGGCCGACCGCCACGGTCAATGCCCGCTCCGCCGCTGGGTAACACCGGCCCCGCCCCCACGCATATCCGTGCTCGGGAATGCGCCGGGCGCATTCCGCCCCTATGATTTGATCTGGTAGCACCGGCCGGCCGCGCCTATGTTGCAACCGCGAACGCGCGATGAAAGCCCCGCCATGTCCCTCGCCCATTGGCCCGCCAGCGTCCCCGCCGAGCCGCCGGCCTGGTCGGTCCCGCCGTTGCCCGTCGCCATGGCGCGCGGCTTCCTCGGCCGCTGCCCGGCCTGCGGGCAGGGGCGGCTGTTCGCCGGGTTCCTGCGCGTCGCTCCGGCCTGTTCCCACTGCACCGCCCCGCTCGGGCAGGCCCGCGCCGACGATGCGCCGCCGTATTTCACCATCGTCGTGGTGGGCCATATCGTGATCCCGCTGCTGGTCATCGTGCAGGGGGACTATAACCCGCCAACCTGGTTGATGACCGCGATCTTCCTGCCGCTGACCGTGATCCTGGCGCTCGGGCTGCTGCGGCCGATCAAAGGGGCGACCGTGGGGGTCATGCTGACCATGGGGCTGATGAAGCCCGCGCCGGCGCCCGGATGACCGTGGGGGCACAAGCGGCGCTCGCCAGCCGCACCGATCACCGCCTGGCGCATGTCGAACTGACCGGGGAGGCGCTGACCCGGCTTTCCCCGCTGCTGGAAGCCGATCGGACCCAGGCGGTGGCCGATCTGGCCGCCGACAACCATTTCGCCCCGATCCTGCCCGCCACGCGCACCGACGGCCCGTTCGTGCTGCATCTGTCGATCCAGGACGGGCGGCTGGTGTTCGACATCCGCGATGCCGATGCGACCAAACTGGTCGCCGTCGGCCTGGCGCTGGGGCCGTTCCGGCCGCTGATGAAGGACTACCAGCTACTGGTGGAAAGCTACGGCACCGCAATCGCCGAGGGACGGGAATCGCGCATCCAGGCAATCGACATGGGTCGGCGCGGCCTGCATGACGAAGGCGCGCGGCTGCTCACGGCGCGGCTCGCGGGCAAGATCGCGATCGATTTCGCGACCGCGCGGCGGTTGTTCACGCTGGTCGCGGTGCTGCATCAGCGGGGGTGAGACGGGCGTCTGCTGGTCGGGACCGGCGGCGGCGCAAGGCGCGGGCACAGACCAGTCAAAACCGTTCCACCCAGGGGCGCAGCTCGATCTCCCAGGTCCAGGCGCTGCGGCCCTGGCCGATCAGGTGCCAATACGTGGCCGCGATCGCGTCCGGGTCCAGCATCGAATCCGGCGCGTCCGCCGGCTCCGCCCGCCCCGGATTGCGGATCGCGCCGTCGATCACGACATGCGCCACATGCACGCCCTTCGGGGCCAGTTCGCGCGCCATGCTCTGCGCCAGGCCGCGCAGCGCGAATTTCCCCATCGCGAACGGCGCCGACAGCGGATAGCCCTTCACCGACGCCGACGCGCCGGTGAAGATGATCGTCCCCGCCTGTTTCGGTTCCATCAGCCGCGCCGCCTGCTGGCCGATCAGGAACCCGCCATAGGCCGATACGGCGATCGCGCGCGCGACCTCCTCGGGCACCAGGGACGCCACCGGGCCGCGGGCGCGTGCGGAGGCGTTGTAGATCACCACGTCCGGCTCTCCCAACGACGCAACGACGGCGTCGAACAGGCCGGCCGCTTCCTCGGGTTCGGACGCTTCGCAGGCGAACGACGCGGCGCCGGTTTCGGCGCACAGCGCGGCCAGCTTGTCAGGACTGCGCGCCGCCAGCGCCACCTGCACGTTATGACGGGCGAACAAGCGCGCCAGGGATGCCGATAATCCGCTGCCGGCGCCAACGATCAAAGCCAGACGTGGTTCCATCACCGTGCTCCTGAAACCGGGACGATCGCCCCGCTGATATAGGACGCCGCCGGCGAAGCGAGGAACAGCACCGCCTCGGCCACTTCCTCCGCCGCCCCGGCGCGGCCCATCGGCACCCCGGCGGTCAGACGCGCGACCCGGTCCGGCAGGCCGGCGCGCGCGTGCAGCTCGGTTTCGATCAGCCCCGGGCTGACCGCGTTCACGCGGATGCCGCGCGGCCCAAGCTCCCGCGAGGCGCCCAGGGTCAGGCTGCCCAGCGCCGCCGCGCGCGAGGAGATATTCACGATCGCGCCGCCCGCGCCGCCGAGGTCCCGCGCCATGCGCTTCGTGGCCTCGCGGATCGCCAGGAACGGGCCACGCACATTGACCGCCAGAACCTCGTCCAGGATCGCGGCGGTGACGTGGTCCAACTGCGCCGTCGGCCCGGTGATGCCGGCGTTGTTGACCAGCACGGACAGCGGCCCGAAGGCGCGGTCGGTGGCGGCGAAGGCGGCCAGGATATCGGCCTCGTCGGCCATCTCGGCGCGGAGCGGCAGCGCGCGCCCGCCGGTGGCGACGATCGCGGCCGCGACCTGCTCGGCCATCGCCTGGTTGGCGCGCCAGGTGAACGCCACGTCGTAGCCGCGCGCACCGGCGAGCCGCGCGACGGCGGCGCCGATCCCCTGGCTGGCACCGGTGACCAGCATCACCTTGCGCATGGACTGTCCCCGCTTCGGTTGCGGGTCAGAAGAGCATGGCGCCCGGCGCGAGTCTCCCCCCAATGCACGTCCCGCGATGTGGCGGAACGCCCAACCGGGCCTCGATCAACCGGATGGTTGCGCGTGCGCCGCCCAGAGATCGATCGTGCGCCGCAGCCCGTCGCGCCAATCCGGCAACGTCACCCCGAACACGTCGCGCAGCCGCGCGCAGTCCAGCCGCGAATCCGCCGGCCGGCGCACCGGTGTCGGCCAGTCCGCGGTGGCGATCGCGTCCACTTGCGGCACCGGCGCGCCGTGACGCGCGGCGGCGGCAAAAATCGCGGTGGCGAAGCCGTGCCAGCTGGTAAATCCCGATCCGGCCGCGTGCGTCACCCCGGCATAGTCCGCCCGCCAGCCCGCCGCGATTCGGTCCGCGACCGCAGCCACGGCGGCGGCCAGGTCCAGCGCCGTGGTCGGGCAGCCGATCTGATCCGCCACCACCCGCAGCACCGGCCGCCGCGCCGCCGCCCCCAGCATCGTCAGCATGAAATTCCGTCCCGCCGGCGCATACACCCACGACGTCCGCAGGATCACCGCCCGCGCGCCCGACGCTGCCACCGCCCGTTCCCCGGCCAGCTTGCTCGCGCCATACACACCCAGCGGCGCGGTTGCGTCGGTCTCAAGATACGGCGCGCCCTTGCTGCCATCGAACACGTAATCGGTGGAGATATGGATCAGGGGCACGCCGGCTGCGGCGCACCAGGCGGCCAGCGCCGCCGGCCCGTCGCGATTGGCGCGGAACGCGGCGTCCGCGTCCGTCTCCGCCGCGTCCACCGCGGTATAGGCCGCGGCGTTCACCACCAGCGACGGCGCCGCCGCTTCCAGTGCCGGGACCAGCGTCTCCGGCCGGTCGAAATCGCATGTCGGGCGGCCGATCACCCGCATTCCGGGATACGCGCGGAGCGCCGAGGCAAGCTGCCCCGCCCCGCCGGTCACCAGGATCGTCACGCGCCACCGAACCGGACATCCGCCTCGCGCAGCCGCGGCAACACGGCGTCCTTATCCGACAGCAGCGCCTGCGCCGGTGTCACCGGCCAGGGCAAGGCCAGATCGGGATCGGTCCAGATCACGCCGCGCTCGGCGGCGCGGTCATACGGGGCGGTGACCTTGTAGATGACCTCGGTGTCGGGTTCGAGCGTGCAGAACCCATGCAGGAACCCGACCGGCACCCAGAGCTGACGCCAGTTCGCCGCACTGAGTTCCACCCCGACATGCCGCCCGTAATGTGGCGAGCCGCGTCGCACATCCACCGCGACGTCCCAGATCGCGCCGCGGATGCAGCGTACCAGCTTGCCCTGGGCATTCGGCCCAACCTGGCAATGCAACCCCCGCACCGTCCCACGCGGCACCGACAGCGAATGGTTGTCCTGCACGAACGGCCCGGCGATCCCCGCCGCGGCCTCGCGCAATGCGGAAAACGTCTCCGAAAAGAACCCGCGCGAATCGGCAAACCGTGGTGGCGTCAGAAGAATAACGTCCGGGATCGCCTGGGGTTCCGCATGCGCGCTCATGCCATCCCCAGCGTGAAACCGCGATAGCCATCGGCCGCCACCTGATCGCAGATCTCGCGATAGGCGCCGACGCCGCCGATATAGGGCAGGAACACGCGCGGTTTGCCGGGCACGTTGGCGCCCATGTACCAGCTCGCGGCGCGCGGATAGAGGGTGCGGTTCGCCACCTCCATCCCGTGGCGTACCCAGTCCTCCTGTGCGGCTTCGGTGGGTTCGATCACCCGCGCCTGGCGATACGCCAGCGCGGCCAGGGCGTCGGCGATCCAGTCCACATGCTGTTCGATCGATACGATCATGTTGCTCAGCACCGACGGACTGCCGGGGCCGGTGATGAAGAACATGTTGGGAAATCCGGCCGACATCAGACCCAGACAGGTGCGCGGACCGGCCTGCCATGCCGCGCTCAGCCGCAGCCCGTCGCGGCCGGCAATGTCGATCGCGGCCAGCGCCCCGGTCATGGCATCGAAGCCGGTGGCGAATACCAGATCGTCGCATTCGGTCTCGGCGGCAGCGGTACGCACGCCGCTTGCGGTGACTGCAACCAGCGGCGTTTCGCGCAGATTGACCAAGGTGACATTGGGGCGGTTATAGGTCGCGAAATAATCGGTATCGACGCAGATGCGCTTGGTGCCGATGGGATGGTCGCGCGGTGCCAGAGCCTCGGCGGTGCGCGGGTCGGCGACGATCTCGCGGATGCGCGCACGGACGAAATCGGCGGCGGTGTCGTTGGACGCCTGACTGGTGACCAGATCGGCGAAGGCGCCCATGAAAGTGGTGCCGCCCGATTGCCAGCGCGCGCGATACACCGCCTCGCGTTCCGCTTCGGGCACGTCCATCGCGCCGCTCTCGTTGATCTCGTATAGAATCCCGGTACGCATCATGCGCGCGCGGTGCCGATGCGTGGCGTAGTCCTGCTTCCACCAGGATTCGTACTCGGCATCCATCGGGCGGTTGCGCGAGGGAATGGAGAAATTGGGCGTGCGCTGGAATACCGTGACCTGCGCCGCCTGCGCCGCGATCACCGGGATTGCCTGGATCGCCGAGGACCCGGTGCCGATCACCGCCACCCGCCTGCCGGTGAAATCCACCCCCGCATGCGGCCAATGGCCGGTGTGGTAGGTGGGACCGAGGAAACTGTCCCGCCCCGGGATTTCCGGCAGCTTCGCCGCCGACAGGCAGCCGGTCGCCATGACGCAGAAACGCGCGTCCCAGGTGCCGCGGTCGGTGGTGACCGCCCATCGGGCGCGTGCGTCGTCATAATGCGCGGCGGTGACGGTGGTCTCGAAACGGATGTCGCGCCGCAGATCGTAGCGGTCGGCCACATGATTGGCGTAGGCCAGAATCTCGGGCTGGGAGGCGAAGCGTTCGGACCAGTGCCATTCCTGCTGCAATGCCGGGTCGAAGCTGAAGGAATACTGCATCGATTCCACATCGCAGCGGGCGCCGGGATAGCGGTTCCACCACCAGGTGCCGCCGACGCCGGTGGCGCGTTCCAGCACCACCGCCGACAGGCCCAGCCCGCGCAGCCGGTGCAGCATATAAAGCCCGGCGAAACCGGCGCCGATCACGACGGCATCGATCTGACGGGGGGCGGGATCGGCGGCGGCGGCAGCGGGATCGGCGAGGCTCATGCGGTGGCTCCTTGGACGCGGCCCAGGGCACACGCGC
>JAKAZJ010000136.1 GCA_021826565.1 Pseudomonadota bacterium
TCGATCCCGGTGCGCGGCGGCGCGATCCACCCGGCATATTGCCCGGGTTCCGTCTGTGGACGCATCAACGAGGCGACATAGGCGGCGTCGTCCGGCGTGGGCAGGAAGCGCGCGGGGTCGGCGGTCAGCGTGCCGTCGGGGGCCAGCGCCGCGCCGGCGAATTCGCCGATGCGGCGGTTGAAGCCGACATGCGGAAGATGCAGCCGGAAAGTGAAGCCGGCGGCAGCGATCTCGCGGTTCCAGCGGGCGATCCCGCCGGCACATTCCTCCACATAGTCATCGCGCAGGCGCATGTTCAGCGCCGACAGGGCCGGGGCGGCCTCGGTCACCATGGCGTTGTTGCGGTAGCGCAGGACCGGGTAGGTGGCGTGGCGCAGATCGTGATCGTCGTCGATCTTGTCTTCGCGGTAGCGCCCCTTCAGTCCGGCGGTGAAGGCGTTCGCGGCGTTGGTGGATAGCTCCGAACCAAACAGGTCCAAGGTCAGCGAGAAATGCAGGTTCAGCTTGCGCTGCAACGTCGGCAGATCGATCACGCCCAGCGCGCGGACGCGGGCGGTATCGGTCGGATCGTCGATCCCGGCCGCGCGCATGGCGGCACAGCTGCGCTGCACCACGCGCTGGATTCCGGAATCGCCGACGAACATGTGATGCGCTTCCTCGGTCAGCATGAAGCGGCAGGTGCGCGACAGCGGATCGAAGCCGGATTGCGCGAGTGCGGCCAGCTGCATCTTGCCGTCGCGGTCGGTAAAGAAAGTGAAAAAGAAGAAACTCAGCCAGTCCGGCGTGGCCTCGTTGAAGGCGCCGAGCATCCGCGGCTGGTCGGGATCGCCGGAGCGGCGGCGCAGCAGGTCTTCGGCTTCCTCGCGACCGTCGCGGCCGAAATATTTTTGCAGCAGATAGACCATCGCCCAGAGATGACGGCCCTCCTCCACGTTCACCTGGAACAGGTTGCGTAGGTCATACAGCGAGGGCGCGGTGGCGCCGAGATGACGTTGCTGTTCGACCGATGCCGGTTCGGTGTCGCCCTGGATCACCAGCAGGCGGCGCAGGGCGGCGCGGTATTCACCCGGAACCTCCTGCCAGGCCGGCTCGCCGCGATGCGTGCCGAAGCCGATGCGGCGGTCCGCCACGGCCGGGGCGAGCAGGATCCCCCACCGATATTCGGGCATTTTCACGAAGCCGAACTTGGCCCAACCTTCCGGGTCCACGCCGATTGCGGTGCGCAAATAGACCGGCCGGTCCTGGAACACGGCCGGCCCGGCGCCCTTCCACCATTGGATATAGCCCGGGTGCCAGGTTTCCAGCGCGCGGCGCAGCCGTGGGTCCTGGTTCAGCCCCACATTGTTCGGGATCAGACCGTCATAGTCGATGGTTTCGGACATGCTCGTCCTTTCAGACCCGTTCCGGGTCGAACGCGGGTTTCATGCCGCTGCCGTAGCGGTGCAGCGCGCCGGCCTCGCCCACCGCGCCGGGGCGCTGGAACACCCAGTTCTGCCAGGCGGACAGGCGGCCGAAGATGCGGGTCTCCATCGTCTCGGGACCGGCGAAGCGGAGATTGGCCTCCATCGCGGACAGCGCGTCGGGGGAGAAGCTGGCGCGTTCCTCGCACAGGACGCGCACGGTATCGTCCCAGTCGATCGGATCGACGGACTCCGTGACCAGGCCCAGCGCGTCGGCGGCATCGGCGGGCAGCACGCGGCCGATCGCGGCCCGGGCGGCGGCCAGCGCCGGCGCATCGCCCAGGAACCGGGTGGCAAGCCGGGTCAGCCCGTTGCCCATCGGGAACCATCCGAAATTGGCGGCCGACAGCGCGATCGGCGCGGCATTGGCCAGCGCGCGGTCGGCGCCGAAAACCAGCTCGGCCAGCGTGCCCGCGAAGCAGCTTCCGGGTTCGATCAGCGCGATCAGGCTGCGCGACGACACATCCAGCCGCTTGAACACGCGGCGCCAGAGCAGGCGGATTTCGCGGGCCAGCCAGTCGTCGGCTTCCAATACCGCGTCGGTCGCCAGCATCGCCTCCGCCGTGCCCGCTGTGCGGAACAGCCACAGGCCGAGTTCGGGTTCGTTCACGCGCAGATGCAGGATCGCATCGTCCAGCGCACGGGCGGCGGCAAGCGGCCAGCTCGCGGCGCCCTCAGTGTGGAGATCGGGAGCACGCGCGGGGCCGTGCAGCAGGAACTGCGCGGCGCGGCCGGGGCGGTCGAGCGTGATCTCCAGATGCGGGTAGGCGATGCGATCGCCAAGGATCGTGCGCTGCAACGGCGGCAGCTTGACGCCGCGCGCATCCGTGGGCCGGTCGGAGCGTTCCGCCAGCGCCGCGGCGCGGGCGGCGACGGCGGCATCCCAGCGGGAGGGGGGAACGATTTCGTCCACCAGCCCCCAGTCGCGCGCGCGCGCACCGCGCAGCCCTTCCTCGGTGGTGCAGAACACATCGGCGCGGTCGCGGCGAACCCGACGCTTATCCGTCAGCCGTGTCAGCCCGCCGGTCGCCGGCAGCACGCCGAGCAGCGGCACTTCCGGCAACGAAACCGCGGCGCGGCGGTCGTCCACCAGCATGATGTGATCGCACGCCAGGGCGAGTTCGTAGCCGCCGCCGGCGGCCGAGGCATGCAGCGCGGCGAGCCAGGTCTGGCCAGAGTCCGCGGTGGCCTCCTCGATCGCCAGGCGGGTCTCGTTCGTGAACTTGCAGAAATTCACTTTGTGGCCATGCGAAGCCTGACCCAGCATCCGGATATTCGCCCCGGCGCAGAACACCCCTGGCTTGGCCGAGCGCAGTACCACCACGCGCACCGCCGGATGCTCGAAGCGCAGGCGCTGCACCGCATCGGCCAGTTCGATATCCACGCCGAGGTCGTAGGAGTTCAGTTTCAGCGCGCAATCGGGAAAAATGCCGGCATCGGGATCGACATCCATCGCCAGCGTCGCGACCGGGCCGGCAACGTCCAGGCGCCAGTGGCGGTAGCGCGTGGGGTCGGTGCGGAAATCAATCGGCATCCTGGGTCTCCGGCAGCAGGGGACGGACAAAATCCGCGATCGCGGCAAGGGTGGCGTCCGGTGCTTCCAGATGCGGGGCGTGTTGCGCGTCCAGCAGGACAATGCGGGCGCCGCCCGGAATCAGCGCGGCGGCCAGCCGCGCGTGCAGGTCCGAACCGTACGGATCGTTGCGGCCCTGGATCACCATCGTGGGCGCGGTGATGCGGGCTAGCGCGGGACGCAGGTCCAGCGCGGCGGGAAAGCCCGGGTCCAGCCATGCGTCCGCCCAGCCGTGGAAGGTGGCGTCCGGGTCGCGGTGATGGCGCGCCAGGCGCGCGCGCAGATCGCCCGACGCGAAGCTGGTCCGGGTGGCGGCAATGGCGGCGAGCCCGGCGGGTTCGGTGACGAAATGCGGTGCGATCAGCACCAGGCCGCGGACCTGGGCCACCGCCGCGGCGATCGTGGCGCCATCGGAATGGCCGATCAGCACCGCATCGTCGATGCCGGCCTCGGCCAGGATCGCGGGGAGCAGCGCGGCTTCTCGCGTCAGGTAATCCAGCGGACGCGGCAGCTTCGCGGGATCGGAACGACCGTAACCGAAGCGGGAATAGGCGAATACCGGCTGGCGCGTGGTCTGGTGCAGCCGCGCCGGGAAATCCCGCAGCAGGCCGACCGAACCCAGGCCCTCGTGCAGAAGGACCAGCGCCGACCGCGCCGGGCCGCCCCACCAGGCGGCGTCCAGCTTGCCTTGCGGCAGCTGCACCGTCACCGGCCGCATCAGCCGCCTCCGCGCAGTTTGTAGCGCTGGATTTTCCCGGTCGCGGTCTTGGGCAGGTTGTCCACCAGCTCGATCCAGCGCGGATATTTCCACACCCCGATCTGCTCCTGCACCATCGCCTTCAGCTCCGCCCGCAGCTGGTCGGCGTCGGTGCCGGCATCGCGGGTGACCAGGAACGCCTTCGGCTTGGTCAGGCCGTCGGCGTCCTGCTCCCCCACCACCGCCGCTTCCAACACGCCAGGGTGGGTCAGCAACGCCGCCTCCACCTCGAACGGGGAGACCCAGATGCCGCCCACTTTCATCATGTCGTCGGCGCGGCCCTGGTAGCGATAACGGCCCTCGGCGTCGCGCACATAGGTATCGCCGGTCCAGGTCCAGGCGCCGCGGAACGTGGCGCGGGATTTTTCGCGCTGGTTCCAGTAGCCATCGGCGGCGGACGGGCCGCGCACGATCAATTCGCCCGCGATGCCATCCGCAACATCGGCGCCGTCCGCATCAACGATGCGAAGCTGGTAGCCCGGCACGGCGCGGCCGGTGGCGCCGTAGCCGATATCGTCGGGGGTGTTGGACACGAAGATGTGCAGCATCTCGGTGGAGCCGAGACCGTCCAGGATATCGACGCCGGTGCGGTCCACCCAGCGCCGCGCCACCGCCTCGGGCAGCGCTTCGCCGGCCGAGATGCAGCGACGCAGCCGCTCCGATCCCGCGCCGTGCGTCAGGCCGGGATGGGCGAGCAGCGCGGCATACAGCGTAGGCACGCCGCCGAAGATACTGGGACGGAAGCGCGCCATGGTGGCGAGGACCGCATCCGGCGTCGGCCGGTCGGGCAGCAGCACGGCGGACGCGCCGACCGACATCGGGAAGGTCATGCCGTTGCCCAGACCGTAGGCGAAGAACAGTTTCGCGGCGGAATAGACGGTATCGTCCTGGGTGATCCCCAGGACCTGTGCGGCGTAGGTGTCGGCGGTGGCGCGCAGGCTGGCATGGACGTGACGCGCGCCCTTCGGCAGCCCGGTGGAGCCGGAGGAATAGAGCCAGAACGCGACCTCGTCGGCGGAGACTTCCACCAGCGGCGCCGGGGTGGCGGGCAGAAAATCATGCCAGTCGCTGGCATCTTGGGTGGGTGTGCCGTCCACGCCGGCGACCACCACGCCGCGCAACGCCGGCAGCCTCGCCAGCAGCGGGCGCAGCGGCGGCAGCAGCGGCGCCGAGACCACCAGCAGCTCGGCCCGGCTATCGGCCAGAATATAGGCGGTTTGTTCCGGTGTCAGCAGCGTGTTGACCGGCACCGGGATCACGCCGGCGCCGATCGCGCCCCAGAAGGCGGCGGGGAAATCCACCGTATCCAGCATCACCAGCGCGATGCGCCGTTCCCGTCCCACACCGGCGGCGGCCAGGCCGGCGGCGAAGCGGGTGGCCTGCTCGGCCAGCGCGGCGTAGGTCACGGACCGCGCCGGGTCGGTGAAGGCCAGGCGCGCGCCACGACCTTCCGCGACGTGGCGGTGCAGGAAATGCCAGGCGGCGTTGTCGCTCAGGGCTTGGTTCCTCCGTGGTCGGCACGATAACGGTAGTCCAATGCCGAATTACGCACCAGGACGCAAGTTCGGCGGAACAGGATGTCCGATCAATGCGTATCCAGCCCCAGGATCCCCCGCGCGCGGTCCATGTCGGCGGCGATGCGTTTGCCGATCAGGTCGCGCAGTGTTTCCGTGGTGCCGCCGCCGATCGAGCCGTACCGGGCACCCCGATACAGCCGCGACACGGGGTATTCGTCGGTGAAGCCGAAGCCGCCGTGCAGCTGTACGGCTTCGCTGGTGACGCGCAGCGACATCTCGTTGCAGAACACCTTTGCGGTGGCGGCCAGGAACGGGTCCGGGAACGGGTTGGCGGTCAGCGCGGCGCGGTACAGCAGGCCGCGCCCGGCCTCGATGTCCTTGAACATGTCGGCCAGCTTCCAGCGCACGCCCTGGTTGTCGGAAATAGGGCGGCCGAACGCGGTGCGATCGCGCACATAAAGTGCGGCCTCGTCGAACGCGCCTTCCGCCAGGCCCAGCGAAATCGCCGGGTTCAGGCAGCGTTGGGTGTTGAAGGCCGATAGCAGCCGGCGGAACCCGTCCTCGCGGATCACCAGGTTTTCCAGCGGCAGCTCGCAGTCATCGAACTGGATCTCGTGCAGATTCTCCCCGCCCATGGTGTGGAACGTGCCGGTGACGGCAAAGCCCGGCGTGCCCGGTTCCAGCAGCACGCAGCCGATGCCCTCGCGTCCCGGGCGGCCGTCCACGCGGGTGAACACCACGAACATCCCGGCCTCGGGCGCGCGGCTGATCAGCGTCTTCGTGCCTTTCAGGATTACACGGTCG